>CANGUQ010000441.1 GCA_947456915.1 Betaproteobacteria bacterium | reverse complement strand
GAAGCGGCTTCCGGCAGCGGTGGCGCCGACGAGGCGGATGGGGCAGGCGCCGACCAGGCCGAGAGTACCGACAAGGCCCAGCAGGCGATCGATCTGGTGCTCGCCACCGTCGAGGCGCTCGCTGCCGAGCGTGGCGAGGAAGAGCGCATCTGGGGCTCGATGGTCAAGCAGACGCTGAAGCGGCGCAATCCCGGCTTCAACGAGAACTACTACGGGTTCCGCTCGTTCAGCGAACTGCTGGAGGAGGCGCAGGCGCGGCGCCTGCTCGAACTCACGCACGACGAGAAGTCCGGCGGCTTCATCCTGCGCCTGCCGCGCGACTGAGCGCTGCGTTCGCGCAACCGGCGCATCGGCAGCGCCCGGGGACGGCAGCGGCGCGGCACGCGCGTGCCGCCCGCGCCGGGCCGTGCTACTCGGGCTGGATACCCGCTGCCTTCACCAGCTTCCCGTAGCGCGCGACTTCCTCGCGCACGTGGCGCGCGAACGCCTCCGGCGACGTGGAGCTCATCGGCTCGGCGCCCTGCTGTGCGAACTGCTCGCGCAGTTCGGGCGACCCGAGCACCTTGAGCATCGAGGTGAACAGCCGGTCGATGATCGGTTTCGCCGTGCCCGCCGGTGCCATGAAGCCGTTCCAGCCGGTAAACACGTAGGCAGGCACGCCGGACTCGGCCACCGTCGGCACATCGGGCAGGATCGCGCTGCGCTCCTTGCCGCCGACGGCGAGCGCACGCAGCTTGCCGCCCTTGACCTGCCCGATCGGCCCGGCGATCGGCGTGAACACGAACTGCGACTCGCCGGCGACCACCGAGGCGATCGACGGGCCGGCGCCCTTGTAGGGCACGTGCACGACGTCGATCCCGGCCAGGCTCGCGAACAGGGCTCCGGCGATGTGGCTGGTCGAGGCAGTGCCGGCCGAGGCCATGTTGAGCGTTCCCGGTTTCGCCCGCGCGATTGCGATCAGGTCACCGACCGACTTCACCGGCAGCGCCGTGTTCACTGCCAGCAGGTTCTGAGTGAACACGAACAGCGAAATCGGCGCGAAATCCTTCACCGGGTCGTACGGCAGCTTCTTGTAGACGAACGGCGCGATCGAGTGCGTGGCACTGGAGGCAGCCATCAGCGTGTAGCCGTCGGGCGCAGCGCGTGCAGCGATCTCCACGCCGAGCACCCCGCCTGCGCCGGCCCGGTTGTCGACGATGATCTGCTGGCCCAGCGCCTCGCCGAGGCGATTGGCGACCAGACGCGACAGCACGTCGTTCGAACTGCCCGGTGCATTGGGTACCACCAGGCGCAGCGGCTTGAGCGGCCAGCCCGGTGCGGCAGGCTGGGCGAGCACCGCGGCCGCGGCCGTGGACGAGAGCAGGGCGAGCGCAGCGCGCACGCACACCGTGCGGGCGCGGGGGGCCGGGCGGTTCATCGAATCTTCTCCTTGGTATGGGCGGCCGGAGGTACGTGGACTCCGGATGTTTTCCCCCGATTGTAAGGCTGCGCGGACATCAGCTGCGCAGCACCCGACGCATCGGCGGCGACCGCGCGCGCAGGCGCAGCCCGCGGCTCGGGGCGGCGGCCGGGTACCATCGAGGCTTCCTCGTTGCCTGCCGTATCTGCCGATGACTCCCGACGCTGCTGCCACCGCCGCTACCGCATTTCAGCCGTTTGCCGGGCTGCGGGTGATCGACCTCACGCGCGTGCTGGCCGGCCCGTACTGCACGTATCTGCTCGGGCTGCTGGGCGCGGACGTGATCAAGGTCGAGCCGCCGGGTCTGGGCGAGACGATCCGCCGCCGTGCCGGCGGCGATCCGGCGCTGACTGCCGCGGGCGTATCGGTGGCGTGGGCAACCCAGTCTGCGAACAAGCGCTGCATCACGCTGGACCTCGATGCACCGCGCGGGCAGCAGATCTTCCGCGACCTCGCGCGCGGCGCCGATGTCGTCGTGCAGAACCTGCGTACCGGCTCCGCAGAGCGGCGCGGCATCGGCTACGCCCAGCTCGCCGAACTCAATCCGCGGCTGGTCTACTGCGCGATCACCGCCTACGGCGGCAACGGGCCGCGCGCCCGGCACCCCGCCTACGACAGCGTGATTCAGGCGGTGTCCGGGCTGATGAGTCTCACCGGCACCACCGACAGCGGTCCGCTCAAGGTGGGGCCGCCGGTGATCGACTACGTCACCGGCATGAACGCCGCGCTGGCGGTGGTGTGCGCGCTGTTCGACCGCCAGCAGAGCGGACGCGGGCGCTTCATCGACCTGTCGATGCTCGACTCGAATTTCGCGCTGATGGCCTCCGCGCTCACCGCGTTCATGAATACGGGGCGGGCTCCCGCACCGCCAGGCAACGACGCGGCAAGTCGCGCGCCGGTCTCGACCACCTACCGCGTCGCCGACGGCCTGTTTGCGATCGCGATCAACGAAGAGCACCAGTACCAGCACCTGTTCGAGGCGATGGGGCTCGCGCACCTGATGCGCGATCCGCGCTACGCCACCGCGGCTGCGCGCAACGAGAACAAGGCGAGCCTGCGTGCCGAACTGCAGCGTGTGTTCGAGACGGCCACAGCGGCGCACTGGGAGCAGGTGCTCAACGAGGCCGGGGCGCCGGGCGGCCGGGTGAATTCGCTCGCCGAGATCACCGCGCACCCGCAGTTCGCCGCGCGCGGCCTGTTCCAGCGTGTGGAGGTACACGCCGGCGAGGCGAGCGGGCAGATGCAGCTGCCGCTCGCACCCTTCGCGGTGGATGGGGAGCGCGGTGCAATCCGTACCCCGCCGCGGCCGATCGGTGCCGACACCGCAGACGTGCTTGCGCAACTCGGCATCGGGCCAGGGGAAATCGAGGACCTTCGGGCGGCAGGCACGATCTGAGGCTGCTGGCGCCGGTGCCCGCCCCGCGCGAGCGGGCGCGCCGCCCGGTGCGGGCGCGATCGCTCAGCGTGCGGGTGAATCAGGCGATGTCGCCGCGGTGCGTGCCGGTATGCGCTGTGGCGGCCAGTGTGCGACGGCGAATGCGAGCATGGCGTCGCGCGATGCGCTCGCCGGGGGCAGGTCCTGCCCGAGCGCTGCAAGCGCTGCACGCAGCAGCGCCGGCGCCTCGCGCGCATCGATCGCCGCCGCGCGGGTCTGCTTCGACAGTTTCTGCCCGAGCGCATTGGTGATCACCGGCAGGTGGGCGTAGCGCGGGGTGGGCAGACCGAGCAGGCGCTGCAGGTATATCTGCCGCGGTGTCGAGTCGAGCAGATCGGCGCCGCGCACCACGTCGGTCACGCCCTGCTGCGCGTCGTCGACGACCACCGCCAGCTGGTAGGCAAAGATGCCGTCGGCGCGCAGCACGACGAAGTCGCCGAGCGCGGTCTCCAGCTGCTGCTCGACACGACCGTGGATGCGATCGGTGAAGGCGACGGGAGTACCGTCCACCCGCACCCGCCACGCCCGCGGCGTACGGCCTGCCGCAGGGCCGTCGCGGCAGCGGCCCGGGTACACCGGTCCGTCGACGCCGATCGTTGCCACGGCGGCGATTTCGCTGCGCGTGCAGGCGCAGCCGTACGCGTGTCCTTCGCGCACGAGCTGCTCGAGCGCGGCGCGATACCGTTCGCGGCGCTCGCTCTGCCGGATGATCGCGCCGTCCCAGTGCAGACCGCAGTCAGCGAGCGTGCGCTGGATCGCCTGCGCCGCGCCCTCGACGTTGCGCGGCGTGTCGAGATCCTCGATACGCAGCAGCCAGCGACCGCCGGCCGCTCGCGCATCGATCCAGCTGCCCAGCGCCGTCACCAGCGAGCCGAAGTGCAGCGGCCCGGTTGGCGAGGGGGCAAAGCGTCCGCAGTAGTCCACGCGTCGATTGTGCCGGCAGGTCGACACCTGCGCCATCGGCCGCGCGCGGTCGAGTCGTTGCGGGCCTGGGCGGGCGGTCGCTGGCGCCCGCTGGACGGCGCACGCTTGCGCGGGT
>CANGUQ010000440.1 GCA_947456915.1 Betaproteobacteria bacterium | reverse complement strand
GGCTGCCTTCCGGGCCAGCTCGTCGGGCAGGCTGATTTGCACGGTGCGTCATCGCGTGTTCTCCGGGTCCGGCCCTGGCTGCCGAGGTTGACGACCATTTGCGTGGTCTGGTGCTCGATGGTCATCCCATCGAGCAGCGCGTGGATGACCCGCCGGTCCTGGTCGACAACCGACGGTGACTGCCTTGACCCGACGGCCGCACAGCCTTGCACCGAGTACACGTCGTCCGTGTTCGCCACCGGCATGCCCGACGTCCGATGCTTCGCCACACGCTCCCCGCGCCCGCCCCCCCCAGCGACGTCGAACTCCAGCACCTCCGTCCACGGCGTGTTCGTCCGCGACGTGCGTCCGCGCGCATCGTGGAACCACGCCCGGCCGTCTGCGGCCTGCTCGCACTCACTCCGCCCGCGCCCCCGACTCCTTCACGATCCGCGCCCACAACGCGATTTCCTCGCGCACGAAGCGGGCAAACTCGTCGGGGGCCATCGGCATCGGCTCGGCGCCGAGGCCGGTAAGCTTCTCCTTCACCTCGCTCGCGGCGAGCATCGCGGTGAGTTCGCCATTCATCCGCTGCAGCAACGGGCGCGGCAGCGCTGCCGGGGCGAACACGCCGTACCACGAGCTCACGTCGAAGCCGGCGAGTCCCTGCTCGGCGACCGTGGGTATCTCGGGCAGCAGCGGCGAGCGCGTACGCGAGGTCACGGCCAGCACCCGCAGCCGGCCCGCCTTCACCAGCGGCAGCGCAGCGGGAAAGCCCACCGAGGCGAGCTGCACGTGGCCGCCGGCGAGATCGCCGATCATCTGACCGGTGCCCTTGTAGGGCACGTGCACCATGCGCGTCTTCGCCATCGAGTTGAACAGCTCGAGCGCGAGGTGATTGGGCGAGCCGTTGCCGGCCGAGCCGAAGGTGAGCTCGCCCGGGCGCACGCGGGCGAGATCGATCAGCGCCTTCACCGACTTCACCGGCAGTGTCGGGTGCACGGCGATCAGGCTGGGAAACGCCGCGAGATTGGCCACCGCAGCCAGATCCTTCGCGAGGTCGTAGCCGGGACTGCGGTAGAGCGACATGCCGATCGCGTGCGGCACGCCGCCCAGCAGCAGCACGTAGCCATCGGGCGCGGCACGCGCGACCAGTTCCGCGCCGAGATTGCCGCCGGCGCCGGCGCGGTTCTCCACCAGCACCGGCTGGCCGTGGCGTTCGGTCAGGCGCTGCCCGATGATGCGTGCGAGCGCGTCGGTCGCACCACCCGCGGCGAACGGCGCGATCAGGCGCACCGGTCTGCCCGGCCAGTCCTGCGCCCCGGCCATCGGAATCGCCGCGAGCAGCAGCAGGTACACGGCAAGCGCAGCGCCCACCCCGGCGGACGCACGCACCACGAGCCGCACGCACCGCTCGCCGTGCGCACGCCGCGGCACGCCGCCGCTGTCGAACAGGTCACGCCCCATCGATCGCGCCTCCTCCAGCCGGACACGCGCGGACTGCGCCGCGCTCGTTCCGTGTTTCGACATTTCAGCATAGCGAGCGACGAAGCGCCCGCGAACAGCACTCCCGCAAAGCAACCAGAAAGGGGCCTGGCCCCTTTTCAGACCCTGCGATCGAAAAGGATCGAAAAGGGGCCTGGCCCCTTTTCTCGGCTAGCCGCTTTTCGCTTTCTCGGCGCGCGAAACGGAAAAGTGGAAAAGGGGCCTGGCCCCTTTTTCCGTTCGTTTAGTATAGGCCGCGATGCCATGGTCGATACCGGCGCATTTCACCTACAGGGGGAACGCTCGTGAACGCTCCGCAGGATGTTTCGCTCGCCCGCAACGTCGCCCGCCTGGGCCGGCTCGATCTGCCCGGCGCCGGGCAGGTACGCGTGGTGGGCACCACCGCCTACATCGGCCACATCACGAACAGGGAGCGGCTCGGCACCAGCATCGTCGACGTCGCCGACCCGCGCAATCCGAAACTGATCTCGCAGGTGTTTCTCGACGACGACGAATCGCACAGTCACAAGGCGCGCGTGGCGGGCGACATCATGATCGTCAATCACGAGCGCAACATGACGCCGATCGGGCGCAAGGCGGACGAACTGCCCGGCGCGCGCGCGGCGCTGCTCGAGACGCTGGGGCGCGAACCCACGCACGCGGAGCTCGCGGCGAAGATCGGTGTCACCGAGGCGGACATCCCGGTGGTCGAGGCGGCGCAGAAGAAGGGCTACGACCTGGGCGGTTTTCGGATCTACGACATCTCCGACAAGAGCAAGCCACGGCAGATCGTGCACCACAGGACCGGCGGCATCGGCGTGCACCGCTTCGACATGGACGAGCACTACGCCTACATCTCCACCGAGATGGAGGGCTTCGTCGGCAACATCCTGGTGATCTACAGCCTCGCCGATCCGGCGCGCCCGCAGGAGGTGTCGCGCTGGTGGATGCCCGGCCAGCACAAGGCCGGCGGCGAGCAGAAGACGTGGCCCGGCCGCCAGCACCGTCTGCACCACGCGCTGCGCTTCGGCGACACGCTGTGGGCGGGCTGCTGGCACGGCGGTATCCGCATCATCGACGTCACGGACATCAAGGCACCGAAGACGGTCGGTGCCTACAACTATCACCCGCCGTTTCCGGAACCCACGCACACGTTCATGCCGGTGCCGGGCACGATCGGCGGGCGGCGTATCGCGGTGGCGATCGACGAGGAAGACCACGCGCACAGCGCCGACGAGATGGCGCGCCGGCGCGGACGCCCGCACGGCTGCCTGTGGACGTTCGACGTCACCGACTTCGCCGACATCAGGCCGCTGGCGATCTTCGAGGTGAGCGAACTCGACTCGCCGTGGAGCCGTGCCGCGCCTGGGCGCTTCGGCGCGCACCAGTTCCAGGAGCACATGGAAGGCACGCTGGTCTACTGCGCGTGGTTCGCGGGCGGGCTGCGCATCGTCGACGTTGCCGACCCGAGCGCGCCGCAGGAAGTCGGGCACTTCATCCCGCATCCGGCACCGGGCAAGGCCGCCCCGCAGACCAACGACGTGGACGTGGACAGCCGCGGCCTCGTGTACATCGTCGACCGGTATCGCGGCTTCGACATTCTCGAGTTCACCCCGCACTGACCGGAACGGGGCGGACCGGACCCCGCGCTCGACACGCCCCCGTGACGTACCCCCGTGTGATCGCCCCTCGCCGTCTCCCGCATGTCGCCGACTGAGGCACCTCTGCCGTGGCTGGGCATCGCGGTCGCGGGCGGAGCCGGCCTGCTGATCGGCGTCGAGCGCGAGCGGCGCAAGCTGCAGCCGGGCCACACCGCATTCGCCGGCGTGCGCACGTTCTGCGTCGCGGCGCTGGCCGGCGCGATCGCACAGACGCTCGCGCTGCCATGGCTGGTGCTGGTGGGGGCGGTGCTGATCGGCGCGCTGATCGTCGTCGCCTATCAGCGCACGTCGCAGGTCGATCCCGGCGTCACCAGCGAGCTCGCGCTGTTCGTCACCTATCTGATCGGCGTCACCGCGGCGGTGCGGCCGGGGCTCGCCGCGGGCGTTGCCGTCGCCGTCACCGCGCTGCTGGCGGCGCGACCGCGACTGCATGCCTTCGCCCGCGAGATCCTGAGCGCCGAGGAACTGCGCGATGCGCTGATCCTCGCCGGTGCGGTGCTGATCGTGCTGCCGCTGATGCCGCCGGCACACATCCCGTGGCTCGGCGGCATCGACCTGCGCACGCTGTGGGGCGTGGTCGTGCTGCTGCTCGCGCTGCAGGCAGGCGGACACGTCGCGCTGCGGGCGCTCGGCGCGCGCCACGGGCTCGCCGTGTCGGGGCTGGCCTCCGGATTCGTCACCAGCAGCGGGACCATCGCCGCGCTCGGTCTGCGCGCGCGCAAGGACCCCGCGCTGACCGCAGCCTGCGCGAGCGGGGCCCTGCTCTCCTGCGTGGCCACCTTCGTGCAGCTCGCGCTGCTCGTGCTCGCGCTGCG
>CANGUQ010000439.1 GCA_947456915.1 Betaproteobacteria bacterium | reverse complement strand
GCCGGGCTGCGCAGCCGGCTCGCCCGCACGCGGGCTGCCGGTTCCGGTCATGGCGCTGCCCTCAGTCATGGCAGCCGGATGCGCGCGCGTCGGCGCTCGCGCATCCACGTCGCACGCAGCAGGAGTTTCCGCTGCCGGATGTGCGCGCGTCGGCGTGCGCGCACCCACGTCGCACGCAGCAGGTGTTACCGCCGCCGCATGTGCGCGCCTCGGCGTGCGCGCGGCCACTGCGCACGCCGTACCTGTTCCCGCTGCCGGGTGTGCGTGCGTCGGCGGTCATCGGTGAGCGTCCCGGGAGTCGGCAGGAGCAAAGAGATTGAGTACGCCATCGAGTGGCGCGAAGTCCAGCGCGTGCGTCGCCGCCTGCTTCACCTTCGGCTTCGCCCGCCACGCAACGCTGGTGCCGGCGAGCGCCATCATCGCGAGGTCGTTCGCGCCGTCGCCCACGGCAAGCGTGTGCGCGGCGGCAAGTCCGAGCTCGTGCATCCGGCGCGCCAGTTCGGCGGCCTTTGCCTGCGCGTCGACGATGTCGCCGATCACCTCGCCGGTGAGTACGCCGTCGACGATGCCGAGGGTGTTGCTGCGGGTGAAGTCGAAGCCGAGCCGATCGCGCAGCCGGTCGGTGAAGAAGGTGAAGCCGCCGGACACCAGCAGCGTACGCACCTCCAGCGCGCGCAGCCGGCGCAGCAGCGTCTCCGCGCCCGGCGACAGACGCAGCCGCTCGCGGTAGACCGACTCCAGCGCACTGGCCGGAACGCCGGCGAGCAGCGCCACGCGCCGGCGCAGACTCTGTGGATAGTCGAGCTCGCCGCGCATCGCCGCCGCGGTGATCGCCGACACTTCGGCCTTGCGCCCGGCGAAGTCCGCGAGCTCGTCGATGCACTCGATAGTGATCAGCGTCGAGTCCATGTCGAACGCCGCGAGGCGCAGCGCGCCGAGGTGGCGCTCGCCAGGCACCCACGCCGGATCGAGCTGCGCACTCGCACAGTCCGCGGCCAGCGCTGAATAGGGCGTCGCACCAGCGAGCCGGAACGCCGCGCCGCCCAGCCCCTCGATCGCGCGCGCGCCGCTTGCCCTCGCGATCGCCTTCAGCGCCCCGGTGTCGACATCCACTCCCTGCACGACAAGCGTCGCCTCACGCGGCACCGGAACAGCAGCCGAAACAGCCAAAAAGGGGGTCAGGGTCATTTTCCGCAGAAGGGAGGAAAAGAGAAAAAGGGGTCAGGGTCGTTTTCCGCAGAGGAGAGGCAAAAGGGGCAAAAGGGGTCAGGGTCATTTTCCGTGAAGTTCGGCGATCAGGCTCCGGAAACTGACCCTGACCCCTTTTCCGCCTTTTCCGCGGAAACTGACCCTGACCCCTTTTTCAACCCCTTTTTCAATCAGGCCCCGGAAACTGACTCTGACCCCTTTTTTCGATCAGGCTCCGGAAACTGACCCTGACCCCTTTTCCGACCCCTTTTTCGTTGACCCCTTCTGTCGCTTTTGTCGAGCGATGCGGGAAGGCGGATGTTGTCGGCGTGCGCCGGGTCATTGCAGCGCCTGCAGTGTCTTGCGCAGCAGCTCGACGCGTTCGGCGGTCGAGCCGAGCGTGGCGTCGATGCGGATCTTCTCGGACCCGACCAGCCGGTGGCCGGGCCGACTCCTCACCAGCGCGATCACCTTCTGCGGATCGACCGGGGGCTGCGGGACGAACTGGAGCTGCACCGCGTTCGCGCCAGCGTCGATGCGCAGCACGCCGAGCGGACGCGACAGGATGCGCAGCCGGTGCGTGTCGACCAGATTGCGCGCCGGCTCGGGCAGCACGCCGAAGCGGTCGACCAGTTCCTCGGCGAGCGCGTCCAGATCGGGCAGCGAGTCGCAGTTGGCGAGCCGCTTGTACAGCACCAGACGCTCGTGGATGTCGGCGCAGTAGGTGGTGGGCAGCACCGCCGAGGCGTGCAGGTTGATCTCGGTGGTTACCGCGAGCGGGGCGTCCAGATCGGGCTCGCGCCCGGCGCGCAGCGAGCGCACTGCCTGCGCCAGCATGTCGGTGTACATGCCGAAGCCGATCTCCTGCATCTCGCCGGACTGGCTGTCGCCCAGCACCTCGCCGGCGCCGCGGATCTCCAGATCGTGCATGGCCAGATAGAAGCCCGAACCCAGCTCCTCCATCATCTGGATCGCATCGAGCCGCTTGCGTGCATCCGAGCTCACCGGCGCTTCGTCATGGGTGAGCAGGTACGCATAGGCCTGATGATGCGAGCGCCCGACGCGTCCGCGCAACTGGTGCAGCTGCGCGAGGCCGAAGCGGTCGGCGCGGTCGATGATGATCGTGTTCGCCGTCGGCACGTCGATCCCGGTCTCGACGATCGTCGTGCACAGCAGCAGGTTGAAGCGCTGCTGATAGAAGTCGCGCATCACGTACTCGAGTTCGCGCTCGCGCATCTGGCCATGAGCGATGCGAACCCGCGCTTCGGGGATCAGCCGGATCAGCTTCTCTTCGAGCTGGGCGATGGTGCCGATGTCGTTGTGCACGAAATAGATCTGGCCGCCCCGTCGCAGCTCGCGCTGGCAGGCCTCGCGGATCAGCCCGTCGGAGGCGCGCGAGACGAAGGTCTTGATCGCCAGCCGCTTCTCCGGGGCCGTGGCGATCACCGAGAAGTCGCGCAGTCCCTCCATCGCCATCGCCAGCGAGCGCGGGATCGGGGTGGCGGTGAGCGTGAGCACGTCGACTTCGGCACGCAGCGCCTTCAGCCGTTCCTTCTGCCGCACACCGAAGCGGTGCTCCTCGTCGATGATCACCAGCCCGAGGTTGGCGAAGCGCACGTCGGGCTGGATCAGCCGGTGGGTGCCGATCGCGATGTCGATGCGGCCCTCGGCCAGTCCGGCGAGCGCGGCGTTCTGTTCCTTCGCCGACTTGAACCGCGACAGCTCGGCGAGCTTCACCGGCCATTCGGCGAAGCGATCCGAGAACGTCTGGAAGTGCTGCTCGGCGAGCAGCGTCGTGGGCACCAGCACCGCCACCTGCTTGCCTTCGTTGACCGCGACGAATGCCGCGCGCAGCGCCACCTCGGTCTTGCCGAAGCCGACGTCGCCGCACACCAGCCGGTCCATCGGCTTGCCGCGGGTGAGATCTCCGATCACCGCTTCGATCGCCGCCGCCTGGTCGGGTGTCTCCTCGAACGGGAAGCCGCCGGCGAACGCCTCGTAATCGTGCTGCCTGAGCCCGAAGCGATGGCCCTTGCGCGCAGCGCGCTGGGCGTACAGGTTGAGCAGTTCGGCCGCCGTGTCGCGCGCCTTCTTCGCCGCGCGGCGCTTCGCCTTCTCCCAGGCGCCGCTGCCCAGCCGGTGCAGCGTCGCCGATTCGGGCGGGCCGCCGGTGTAGCGGCTGATCAGGTGCAACTGCGCGACCGGCACGTACAGCTTGTCGCCGGCGGCGTACTCGAGGTGCAGGAACTCGGTGACGCCCTCGCCCTGATCGAGCGAGACGAGTCCCGCGTAGCGGCCGATGCCGTGCTGCTCGTGCACGACCGGGTCGCCGATCTTCACCTCGGACAGGTCGCGCAGCAGGTTCTCGGTCGCGGTGCGGCGACCGCCGCGCGCGTTGCGGTTGCGCGCGGTGAGCGCGTAGATCTCCGCTTCGGTGATCAGCGCCAGCGGGCCGGCAACGGCCCGCCCGCTGGCGGCGGATTCACGCCCGCGCGTCGGGGGCGAATCCGCCGGCAGCACGAAACCGCTGGCCACCGGCCCGACGCCGAGCATCCACGGCTCGCGCGCCTGCTCGAACTCGGGAAAGCTCTCCGCCACCGGCAGTGTCACGCCGTGCTCGCCCAGCAGGTGCGCGAGGGTCTCGCGCCGGCCGGCGCTGTCGGCGAGCAGCAGCACGCGGCCGCCGCCATCGACGAAGTCGCGCGCGAAGCGCACCAGCGCGGCGAGCGGCTGCTCGGCCCGGCGGTCGATCG
>CANGUQ010000438.1 GCA_947456915.1 Betaproteobacteria bacterium | reverse complement strand
TGGTCGGGGCGAAAGGATTCGAACCTTCGACCCCCTGCACCCCATGCAGGTGCGCTACCAGGCTGCGCCACGCCCCGACCGAACCCCGAGTATAGCAGCGCGCCCTCGTCCGCTCCGTGTGACGTCGTGCGCGCCGCTCAGCTCAGCAGCTGAAGTATCGCCTGCAGTTCTGCCCGCACCGCCAGCCAGTCGACCGCATCCGGGCCGGTCTGGCCGTTCGGTTCCGGCACCGGATCGGCGTCGCCGGAATTGCTGTCGAGGCGATTGCGCGCGCCGCTGATGGTGAAGCCCTGCTCGTAGAGCAGTTCGCGAATGCGCCGGATCAGCAGCACCTCGTGGTGCTGGTAGTAGCGCCGGTTGCCGCGACGCTTCACCGGCTTGAGCTGGGTGAACTCCTGCTCCCAGTAGCGCAGGACGTGCGACTTCACCCCGCACAGCTCGCTCACTTCACCGATGGTGAAGTAGCGCTTGGCGGGGATGGGCGGCAGCGCGACCTTCGCGCGGGAATCACTGGTTCGACTGTCGTCCGCCATCGTAGGCCTGATCGACCATCGCCTTCAGCTTCTGGCTGGCGTGAAAGGTGACCACGCGCCTCGCCGTGATGGGGATTTCCTCGCCGGTCTTCGGGTTGCGTCCGGGACGCTGCGGCTTGTCCCGCAGGTGGAAGTTGCCGAATCCGGAGAGCTTCACCCCCTCCCCGCGCTGCAGGGCGGTGCGCACCTCTTCGAAGAACGACTCCACCATGTCCTTCGCTTCGCGCTTGTTCAGCCCGACCCGCTCGAACAGCATCTCGGCGAGTTCGGCCTTGGTCAGCGTCCTGCGGTCCTCGCCGCCGACGTAGCCCGGGTTCGACGTGGCGCTGCGCGCTTCGCGGTCGTCGTTATTGGCGGAGTCTTCCATCGTGCCGGGTCGCAATGATTTCCACCAATCGAGCGATGCTCGACTCGACTTCAACATCGGTTAGAGTCTTTCGAGTATCTTGCAGTAACACTCGGAAAGCAAGGCTTTTTTTCCCACTTTCGATCCCTGCTCCAGCATAGGAATCGAAAACCTCGAAGCGGTCCACGAAGGCCGGCGGATCGGCCAGAACCGAGTCGATCAGAGCCTGCGCCGGCACGTCCTGACTCACGACGAAGGCGAGATCGCGACGCACCGGAGGGAAGCGGGACACCTCGGACGGACTGGGCAGCCGGCCGGCTGCCACCGCCGTCCAGTCGAGTTCGAACAGCACGACCGGCGCCGGCAGCTCGTACTGCTGCTGCCAGCGCGGATGCAGGGCACCGATCCACCCGACCGCCTGTGCGTCGAGCACGACCCGGGCGCTGCGCCCCGGATGCAGCGCCGGGTGGAGCGCTGCCTCGAAGCGCGCGACGCGCGGCGCGAGTACCGCTTCGAGATCGGCCTTCACGTCGAAGAAGTCGACCGCGCGCCCTTTGACACCCCACTGCTCGGCATCGGCATCGCCGCAGGCGATGGCAGCGAGCCGCAGTGGCTGAGCGATACCGGCCACGGTGAGCGGGCCGTCCGCGACCGACGCGTCACGCAGGAACACGCGCCCGAGTTCGAACAACCGCACGCGCGACTGCCGCCGGTTCACGTTGTGCCGCACGTTGGCCACCAGTCCGCCGATCAGCGTGCGGCGCATCACCGAGTGCTGGCTGGCAATCGGATTGACCAGAGCGATCGGCGGCGCACCGTCGTCGCCGGCGAAATCGGTCTCCCAGCGCGGATCGACGAAGCCGAAGTTCATCGCTTCGTAGTAGTCACGCGCCGCCAGCGTCTCGCGGATGCGCGCAGCGCTGCGGCGTGCCTCCGGCACGCTGCGCATCCACGCCGGCGTTGCCGGCGGAATCGCGGGCAGCGTGTCGTAGCCCAGTACGCGAACCACCTCCTCGATCAGATCTTCCTCGATCGCGATGTCGAAGCGGTACGCCGGCGGCGTCACGCTGAACGTCGTGCCGTCCGGACCTTCGCTGCGCGCGCTCGCGAGCCCCAGCCCGTCGAAGATCTGCGCCACGCGCTGCACCGGAACGTCGATGCCGAGCACGCGCGTGCAGCGGGCGAGCCGCATACGTACCGGCGCCCGCTCGGGCAGCGCGAGTACCTGATCGTCGACCGGGCCGGCGGCGCCGCCGCAGATCGACAGGATCAGCGCCGTGATGCGCTCCAGGCAGACCACCGCGCGCGCGAAATCCACGCCACGCTCGAAGCGGTGCCCGGCCTCGGTGGTGAAATTGAGCCGCCGCGCGCGCCCCGCAATCGCCGCCGGCCACCAGAACGCCGACTCGACGTAGATGCTCGTGGTGTCGAGACTCACCGCGGTGTGCGCCCCGCCCATGATCCCGGCGAGTGCCTCCGGCTGCTCGCCGTCGGCGATCACGCCGATGTCCGGCGCCAGTTCGACCGTGGTGCCGTTGAGCAGCGCAGCCCGCTCGCCGGCGCGTGCCCAGCGTACCCGCAGCGCTGCGGCGCGGATGCGGTCCAGATCGAATACGTGCGTCGGCTGCCCGAGCTCGAGCATCACGTAATTCGAGATGTCGACCAGCACCGACACCGAGCGCTGCCCAGAGCGTTCCAGCCGCTGCTTCATCCATTCCGGCGTGGCGGCGCGCGCGTTCACGCCGCGAATCACGCGCCCGGCGAACCGGCCGCACAGATCCTGCGCGGCGGGATCGATCTGCACGGGGAGTCGGTCGGGGATGGTCGGCACCACCGGGGAGCAGTCGGGCAGGCGCAGCGCGCAGCCGGTGAGTGCAGCCACCTCGCGCGCGACACCGGCGAGGCTGAGGCAGTCCGCGCGATTGGGCGTGAGCTTGAGCGTGAGCAGGGTGTCGTCGAGCTGCAGCGCCTGTTCGAGCGGCGTACCCGGCAACAGTCCGGGCGTCAGCTCCAGCAGCCCGTCCGCATCCTGCGCGAGGCCCAGTTCGCGGGCCGAGCACAACATGCCTGCGCTGTCCTCGCCGCGCACCTTCGCGCGGCGGATGGTCAGCCCCCCCGGCAGCTGCGCCCCGACGAGCGCACAGGGCACGAGCAGGCCGGCGCGCGCGTTGGGCGCTCCGCACACGATTGCGAGGGGCTCCCCGCCCTGCCCTGCGTCGACCTCGCACAGTCGCAGTCGGTCGGCATTCGGATGCGCCCGCACCGACAGCACGCGAGCCACCACCACGCCGGTGAACGCCGCGCCGAGGGACTCTCGCTCCTCGACCTCCAGGCCGGACATGGTCAGCAGGTGGGCCAGCGCCTCGCCGTCGAGCGCAGGATCGGCGAACGTGCGCAGCCAGTTCTCGGAAAATCGCATCGCGCCGCCCCGCTCAGTGCTGGAACTGCTGCAGGAAACGCAGATCGTTCTCGAAGAACAGGCGCAGATCACCGATGCCATAGCGCAGCATCGTCAGCCGCTCCAGACCGCTGCCGAAGGCGAAGCCGGTGTAGCGCTCGGCATCGAGCCCGAAGTTGCGGATCACTGCCGGATGTACCTGCCCGGCGCCCGAGATTTCCAGCCAGCGCCCCTTCAACGGCCCGCTGCCGAATGCCATGTCGACCTCCGCCGACGGCTCGGTGAACGGAAAGAACGAGGGGCGGAATCGGACCTGCAGCTGGTCAGTCTCGAAGAACGTCTGCAGGAAGTTCGTGTACACGCCCTTCAGATGCGCAAAGCTGATGTTCTCGTCGATCCACAGCCCCTCGACCTGGTTGAACATCGGCGAGTGGGTGGCGTCGGAGTCGACCCGGTAGGTGCGGCCGGGTGCGATCACCTTGATCGGAGGCGCATGCACGCGGGCGTGACGCACCTGCATCGGCGAGGTGTGCGTGCGCAGCAGCAGCGGCTTGCCGTCGCTGTCGCGCCCGTCGATGTAGAAGGTGTCCTGCATCGAACGCGCCGGGTGGTTCTCCGGGTTGTTCAGCGCAGTGAAGTTGTACCAGTCGGTCTCGATCTCCGGTCCGTCGGCG
>CANGUQ010000437.1 GCA_947456915.1 Betaproteobacteria bacterium | reverse complement strand
CGGCGGGCATGCCGGCGCGGCGCGGCTGCGTGCTGCCGCAGGAGCGGGCTGCGCAGCGCTGGCAGGCGCCCTGATGTTCGCCAGCGCGCCGGCCGATGCTCAGACCTTCCCGAACCGGCCGATCCGTTTCCTGGTGAGCTTCGCCCCGGGCGCGTTCACCGATCAGATCGCACGCACGCTGGGCGAGCGCTTCACCGCAGCCTGGGGCCAGCCGGTGGTGGTCGAGAACCGTCCGGGCGCCGGCGGCGTGGTCGCGGCCGAAATGCTGGTACGCGCGCCCGCCGATGGCCACACGATACAGCTGATGTCGACCGGGCTCGCGGTGAACGCGACGCTGCAGAGCAGACTGCCGTTCGACCCGCTGCGCGATCTGGCGCCGGTGTCCTTCGTCGGCGAGTCGCCGAACATCCTCGCCGTGCACCCTTCGCTGCCGGTGCGTACTCTGCAGGAACTGATCGCGCTCGCGCGCAAGCGCCCGGGGCAGCTGACCTTTGCCACCGCAGGCGTGGGCACCAGTCAGCACCTCGCGGGCGAACTGCTGAAGATGATGGCGAAGATCGATCTGGTGCACGTGCCGTACAAGGGCGGGCCGCCGGCGGTGGCGGATCTGGTCGCCGGACACGTGGACATGATCTTCGGGGCGACTGCGACCGTCGCCATGAGTCGTGCGAAGCGGGTGCGACCGCTCGCCGTGACCAGCGCACAGCGCTCGCCGGCGTTGCCCGAGGTGGCGACGGCGGCCGAGCAGGGTCTGCCCGGCTACGAAGCGGTGGCGTGGTACGGCGTGATGGCACCCGCAGGGACCACGAAGGAGGTGATCGCGCGGCTCAATGCCGAGATGCGCCGCGCGCTCGACGATACGGAGCTCAGGGCAAGGATGCTCGAGCAGACGGTCGTCCTGCGGGCGAGCACGCCGGAGGAGTTCGGCACCTTCTTCGCGCACGAGATCAGGCGCTGGGCGCCGGTGATCCGTGCAGCGGCGATGAAGCCGGAGTGAACGCAGTGGCCAGGGCCCCGCGCTGGCGCTGTGCGACACGTGCGTCAGCGGGCGGGGGCATGACGGGAGCGGTTCTTGCTTACCGAGGCAGGTCAATCTGGTGGAGTGTTTCAATGCGACCCCTCGGCTCGCGTCTCTTGCCGCCCCCCCTGCGGGGCCCGCTGGCTGTCCTGCCCGAACTGCTCCGGCGCGTGCGGCGACCCTCGCTGTCTGCGCCCCTCGTCGGCATGCTGGTCGGCGCCGCGCTGCCGGCTGTGTCGCTGCACGCCCAGCCAGCCTATCCGGTGAAGCCGATGCGGATCATCGTGCCGTTTGCCCCGGGCGGTCCGAACGACGTGCTGGCACGGCTGATCGGTGCCAGGTTCACCGAGGCCTGGGCGCAGCCGGTGATCATCGACAACCGCGGCGGGGCTGGCGGCACGATCGGCGCCGAGGCCGGCGCGCGTGCAGCGCCGGACGGCTACACGTTGACGATGGGCGGGTCGAGCAACCTGGCGGTCGCACCCAGTCTGTATGCGAAGCTGCCGTACGATCCTCTCAAGGACTTCACGCCGGTATCCAACGTTGCGCGCGTGCCCTATCTGCTGGTGGTGAATGCGCGCGTGCCGGCGAAGACGGTGAAGGATCTGGTCGCGATCGCGCGGGCGAAGCCGGGCTATCTCAACTACGCCTCATCCGGCGTCGGCAGCATGTCGAGCCTCGCCGCCGAGTGGTTCAACGCGGTGGCCGGCACGACCATCGTGCACATCCCGTTCAAGGGCACGGCGCCGGCGCTGACCGAACTGATGGTGGGCAGCGTCGACATCATGATGGCCGACATGGGACTCGCGCTCGCGCAGGCCCGGGCGGGCAAGATGCGCGTGCTGGCGATCACCACGCCGCGCCGTTCGACCTCGGCGCCGGACATCCCGACCGTCGCCGAGTCCGGGCTGCCGGGATTCGAGCTGTCGCCCTGGTTCGGCATCGTCGGTCCCGCGGGTGTGCCGCGCGAAATCGTCGAGCAGCTCAACCGGCAGATCAACGTCTCGTTGCGCCTGCCCGACGTGCAGAAGCGCTTCGCGGATCTCGGCTACGAGCCCGCGCTGGGGTCGGCGGCCGAGTTCGCGGCGGAGATCCGGCGCGACATCGAGCAATTCAGTCGCATCGTGCGCAAGGCGGGCATCAAGGCCGAGCTGTAACATCGCGCCCGCACCCGATGCGCCCGGCCGCGCATCCGTTCAAGGAGTCCTTTCCATGTTCAGCCCGTCTTCGTCCCGCGGCATTGCCGGTCGCAGGTACTTCCCGGTGTTCGCCGCCGCCGCGGCGCTCGCCGCCGCCACCGTGCATGCGCCGGTCGCAGCCCAGGGTACGGCGTTTCCGGTCAAGCCGATGCGCATGATCGTGCCCTTCGGAGCGGGTGGCGCCTCGGATTTCGTCGCGCGCGTGATCGCTCCGCGGCTGGCCGATGCGCTCGGGCAGCCGATGGTGATCGAGAACCGCGCAGGTGCCGGCGGCAACGTCGGCATGGAGTTCGCTGCACGCTCGGCCCCCGACGGATACACGGTCTTCCTCGGCAACGTGGGAACGCTGGCGATCAATCCGCACGTCTACGGCCCTGCGCTGAAGATGGATCCGCTGAAGGAATTCGCGCCCGTCGGGCTGGTGTCGGAGACGACGACGATGCTGCTCGTGCACCCGTCGCTGCCGGTGCAGTCGGTCAAGGAACTGCTCGCTTTCGTGCGCGCGCGTCCCGGCCAGCTCAACTACGCCTCGGCAGGAGCCGGCAGTCTCAGCCATCTGCAGATGGAGATGCTCGCGCAGCAATCGGGACTGAAGATCGTGCACATCCCCTACAAGGGCGGCGCTGGTCAGGCGGTGACCGACGTGGTGGCGGGACACGTGACGATCACGCTGCAGACGCTGACTTCGGTGATCGCCTTCGCGCAGAGCGGCAAGCTGCGCCCGCTGGCGGTGACCACCGCGAAGCGGCTCGAGCAGTTCCCCGCCGTACCGACGCTGCGCGAGCAGGGCCTGGACATCGTGTCGACCAGCTGGCAAGGCCTGCTGGTGCCTGCCGGCACGCCGACAGACGTGGTGAAGCGTCTGCACGCAGCGATCAACCAGTCGCTGCCGGTGCCCGAGGTGCGCGAGCGTTTCGCCACCGGGGCCACCGACGTGCTGCTGTCGGCCTCGCCGCAGGAGTTCGGCGACTTCATGCGCGTCGAGTCGGCGCGCTGGGCGAAGGTCGTGCGCGAGGCGGGCGTCAAGCTGGACTAGGCGGCGCAGCCTGGCCGTTCACCCGCCCGTGCGCGCACGCGCGAGCCGCACTGCCCCGTACACGCCGACCAGTACGCCGCAGCCGGCGAGCAGGGTGAACGCGCCGTAGAGACTGCCTGGCGAGTCGACGATCGCGCGCCCCGAGGCGGCGTCGAACAGCACGTGGATGCGCTCGCCTTCCCGGTAGATCTCGGCGTGCGTCCACACCTCGGACAGGAAGGTCTGCACGGTGCCGTCGGGCCGCGTGAAGCGCACGCGCGGCGCGTGCCAGCGCTCCTCGCTGCGATCGGCGATCTCCTGGCTCTTGCGCGCGATGTCGACGACCTCGGCCGGCAGGCGCACAGCGGTCGCGGGCATCGCCAGCCGGTCCCGCTGCCAGAGCCATGCCGCCGCGACGATCGCAATGCCGGCAGCGATCAGGTACGCGCCGACCCGGGCCTCGCGCGCGCGTCGGTGCCGATCGTCGGGCCGGATCATGACGGCGAGGGTCGTCAGGCCTGCGGGTGGCTGGCGAAGACGATCAGGCCGCCGAGCGCTGCCGGCAGCTTCACGCACAGTCGACCGTCGGCCAGCACCCGCGGCTGCGCGCCGGCACGCTCGAGCGTCATGCGCGTGGCGGCCAGATCGTCGCTGCCGAGCTGATAGCCGGCGATCCACGGCAGGGTGGGCGGCGTGACGCCGAAATCCGCGGCTGCCGCGGCT
>CANGUQ010000436.1 GCA_947456915.1 Betaproteobacteria bacterium | reverse complement strand
GTCGTCGGCAGGAGACGGGTTGCCCGCGGTGGCGGCCTGGTGACGGGCCCACCACAAGGGGGCGCCGCTGCGCCCGTCGTAGATCGCCGCATCGGTGTACGTGCCGAGCGAGTCGAGGTAGAACCACTGGCCGACGCCCAGCGTGAACAGCGCGGTGCCGTAGATGACCGCCCAGCGCTCGGGGTTCAGGTCGAGGTGCATGACGCCCAGCACCACGACCCCGTCGGCCTGCTGCAGGGCGGCGAACTCGCGCACGCGCGCGGCGAGGTCTGCCGGCAGGCGTGCGCCCGGTGCGGGCTGGGCCCGCTGGTGCGCGAGCAGCGCGCTGCGCAGCGCGTCCGCAGTGAGGCCGGTGGCGGTCGCGCGCGCGTCGGCCGTGTCGACCCGATAGCCCTTCCAGTCGACGAGGAAGCGAACGGTCGCAGCGCGCAGGCGTGCGCTCTCGCTCACCGCCGACCACCTCGCGGGGACCGAGCCGTCGACCTCGTACACCGGCGGCAGGAGCACGAGGCGGGTGAGCGCGCGCACCGGCGCAGTGCCGGCGCCCGGCGCCTCCGGTGGTGCCGTCCAGTGCTGTGCCGGTGCGGCGCAGCCGCCTGCGGCGAGCACTGCGACGAGCCCGAGCACGAGCGCGAGAACGGTGCGTCTCAGTTGCGCCATGGGAGTCCCGGCAGTCGTCGCGCGAGGATCGCCGGCATTGCCCGCGCGTAGTCGTCGAGCGCGTCGCGGATCACCGCGCGGTCGGCAGCGGCCAGCGTGTCGCGCAGCCGGCAGTCCGGCACCGGCGCATCGGCGCTGCGCCGCAGCGGCAGGATCAGCACCCGTTCGCGATAGCGCTCGCCCTCGGCGGCGCGCAGCGTGATCTGCAGATCGGCGAACACGCAGAACATCCCGTGTGGACGGTTCTCCACGACGCCGTGGGCGAGCGTCAGCACTTCGAGCGTCGCGTCCGGCGCGGCGCCGGGTGCAGGCCTGGCCAGCCGCGGCGTGAGCGCATCGCGCACACGCGCATTGAAATCGCCCTCGTTGACCGCGCGCACGATGCGTTCCTGCACGGCGCGCTCGGCGCTGAGCAGGGCGGCAGCCCCGACCGTCACCACGACGCTGCCCAGCAGCACGCCCGGGCTGAACATGCTGAACGGCAGCAGCGCGACCTCGGTGAGCCCGAGCGCGCCCACGACTGCGGCTGCGCCGAGCCCCTGCCGGAGCTCGTCGAAGCTGCGGCTGTCGATTTCGCCCGGCGCGGCCGCTCGCACGACCAGCTCCACCGTGCGCACATCGGACGTTCGCTGCAGCTCGAGTACCGGTGCCGCGACGCGCTCGACCGGGGCAGGTAACGGCTTCGCGCCTGGAGCAGCAGCCGGTGGCGGGGCAGGCGGCTGCGGCGGCGTCGCGCAGGCCGCGATCAGCGTCGTTCCCGCCAGCACGGTAGCCAGCCAGTGCGCGCGCGAGGCCGGTCGAGCGGCGTTCGCGCGCAGCGGGGTGCGGACCTCGGCGCGATTGCCTGCCATGCGGATCGGGTCGGACACCAGCGCAGTCGGAGATGGAGTGCACGGGAGCGCCGTGCACGAGAAGGCGGTGCACGGGCGCAGGGTGGATGGGAACAGCGCTGAGGTGGAGCGTGGGACGAAGACAGGGCGGATGCCGTACCGGCAACCCGGCGCAGGCATCCGCCGGCAGCGCTGGCGGCCCCCGGCGGTGCGCAACGCAGAGGCTGCGCCACGTGCCCCGGCCACCGCGTCGCCGCCGCAACGGCATCCGGTGAGCCACTGTGCGAAAGTCTACGGCAGGCGCAGCGCGCGCGCAGCGCGACGCCTGTGCCCGGACGCGACACGGCGAGGCAAACGCCGGATTGAAATGCCGGAGCGCTCGCCGTACAGTCGTTGCGCAGCGGTTCCGAGCGCGGCGTCACCCGTGCCCCGCGCGCCGGTATCGACGACGACGCTCGCATTGACCACGGCGCTCGCATCGACCACGGCGCTCGCATCGACCACGACGCGCGAGCCGATGCCGGCGACCGCGTAGAATGCAACGACTTCGTTTGCCGCAATCCCCACAACCTCTGCAACGACCGATGGCCATCCCGGACGACAGTATCGATACCGACGCGCAGGCGATGTTCGGATACGACATAAGCCTGATTGCCCAGTCGAGCTTCGGCGCCACGGAGCACGGCAAGGCCATCGTCGCGCTGCTCGAGAGGTTCAACAAGGCTGGCCACATCCGCTACGCGCAGCTCGAGGAGCGCGGTGCATGGGATGGAGAGAACATACTCGTCAGTGACAACTACCGTGCCAGGGTCTGGCCCACGACCTGCGAACTCGCGCACGAGGGGGCACACGCACTGTGGCGTCAGCGCAATCCCCGGAAGGTGCAGAGCGCGGCGGAGGCAGAGCTCGAGGAGAAAGCCGCGCGCATCGTGCAGGCCAGGGTCTATCAGTGGCTGCGCAGGTACCGAGGTGCCCCGGTCGATCCCGAGCTCGAGGCGAGGCTGCCGAAGCTGGGACTGCGATGATCGTTCGCCGCGCGTGATCGCGATGGCGCATCCGCGCGATCCCGCGGCCCCATGTCCCTGCGGCCTCGGCCCGCGCTACGCCGACTGCTGCGGGCGCTGGCACGCCGGGCCCGCACACCTGCAGGCGCCCAGCGCCGAGGCGCTGATGCGATCGCGCTACAGTGGCTGGGTGCTCGGCCTGCACGAGTATCTGCTCGCAACCTGGCATCCGCGCACGCGTCCCGCGTCGATCGAGGCTGTGCCGCCCGGACTGCGCTGGCTGGGCCTGGACGTACGCTGCGCCACGGTGATCGACGAGAACCACGCCACGGTGGAGTTCGTCGCGCGCAGCAAGCTCGGCGGGCGAGCGAGCCGGCTGTACGAGCACAGCCGATTCGAGCGGGTGGACGGGCGGTGGCTCTACGTGGAACCGGTCGCGGCCGACACGACGCGAGGTTGAGTCTTGTGCCTGGCGGGGACCGCGAGGCGTGTTGCTTGATCCGTTCGGACCAGTCGGGACGCGCGAATCAGTCCGTCTGGACCCGTCGAAGGCTGCCCTCGTGATTCAGGCGAGCGGCAGGATCGAAGTCCTCGAGCGGGCATGGCTCGTGTGTCTTCGACAAGTCAATCAGGAACGCGTCGATCGCGCCGCTCTGCCTCAGCGCAGCACCATCGGCAGCACGGACACCGCCGCCGCAGCCACCAGCCATGCCGCGCTGCGCGTGAGCAGGGCCCGATCAACGGTGCCCGCGGGCAGCGCTTCGGAGCGGCGCGCGCCAAGCACGCCCACGTGCGCGGGCACCGCCACCAGCGCGATGAAGACCAGGAGGTAGCCGATCGAGAAGTCGGCGCCGGTTCCCAGCCACTGGCTGGCCAGCGGCAGCGCCACCGCGGAGAACCCGCCAGCGAGCGCGGCGGTGACGGGTGTCGGGGAGAACATGGGGGGCAGCAGGGCGCGTGCGCGTGGTGGGCGGGAGCGTGTCGACCGGGGTGTGCCCGGGCAGCGGGCGGTTACCAGGAGGCAACCGTCGCGCACAGCAGCACGCACACCGTGCCTTCTTCCCGAACGTACACGATGTGGTTGAAGCAGCAGGCTGGCCGTTGTCGAGAAGCACGGTCTCAAAGCATTGGCCGGAGCGTCGGGCCAGTGCGCCGACGACCACTGCCGGAACGCGCTCATTGCGCCCGGTAGATGCGCCTGCCTTCCTTGAACGTCGCGACGACCTGGATTCCTTTCCGATCGGACAAACCGATCTCAAGACCTATTCACCGGCGACGACCTTTGTCGAACCTTGTCGGGGCTGCGCCCCTCGACTCGTACTGGCGCTGGTCAGCGGCCAGAACTGGTCTGAGCAGATCGGAGAGGTTGAGGGGTTCAATCTCGCGACGCAGGGCGTTGCGAGGCTGGTGCTGCGATCCGACGGGTATTTCTACGGGGATGAGTTCGAGCTGACCATCGCCG
>CANGUQ010000435.1 GCA_947456915.1 Betaproteobacteria bacterium | reverse complement strand
GGCGAGCGCTGCGGCCGTTGCCGCACCACGCAGCAGCCGGGTGATGCGCGACGTGTGCACCGCGGGCGCGCGGGCGACCCGCGCAGCGTTGCGGCGTGCGTGAACGCGCAGGTGCTCAGCGGCCATCGGGCTGCCCTCTCGCCAGGTAGCGGAAAGCGGGATGCTAACGCACCGCTGCCGCGACCGTCGGCGCTGTGGGCCTTGCGCCTGCGCGCAGCGGTGCGTGGCGA
Source organism: Betaproteobacteria bacterium (assembly GCA_947456915.1). Taxonomy (GTDB): domain Bacteria; phylum Pseudomonadota; class Gammaproteobacteria; order Burkholderiales; family CAIKXV01; genus CAIKXV01. The sequence continues at coordinate 3,745 of CANGUQ010000435.1, read as the reverse complement.
GCGCATCGCGCAGGGTCGCGCTCGACGGCGCTCGCGCCCGGCGCGCATTGTCGCGCACTGCCAGCGCAGGTAGCATCACTCGTGAAGCGCATCACACATTGCGCCCGCGAGGAGGAAAAGGCCATGACCCGCAGACGCGCGTGCCGCGATGTGCAGCGTACTTTCCTGTGCGCGGCGGCGATCGCAGTCGCTGCACCGACGGAGGCCGCGGCCGACTGGCCGGTGCGCCCGATCCGTCTGATCGTGCCGGTGCCGCCAGGCGGCGGCGCGGACGCCATCGCGCGGCTCGCCGGCGCACGCATGTCGGAACTGCTCGGGCAGCAGATACTGGTCGACAACCGAGCCGGCGCCAACGGCAGCATCGGTGCCGCCACGGTCGCCAGGGCGAATCCGGATGGCTACACGCTGGTGGTCGGGTACGCGGGGCCGTTCTCGATCAACCCGGCGCTCGGGTCGGTGGGCTACGACCCGCTGCGCGACTTCACGCCGGTGGTGTTCCTCGCCAGGGGGTCGAACGTCCTCGTGGTCAATCCAGCTCTGCCCGCGCAGTCGGTGGCGGACCTCGTCGCACTCGCGCGCAGTCGGCCGGGCCAGCTCCGCTTCGCGTCCGCAGGCAACGGCAGCTCCACGCACCTTTCAGGGGAACTGTTCGCCCACCTCGCGGGCGTGTCGCTCGTGCATGTACCGTACAAGGGTGCCGGTCCGGCCGTCGCGGATACGCTCGCCGGTCACGTCGAGATGACGTTCGGCAGCCTGCCCGCAGCGATCCCGCACGCGAAAACCGGCCGGTTGCGCCTGATCGCGGTGTCCGGTCTGAAGCGCGCGAGCGCACTGCCGGAGGTGCCGACGCTCGACGAAAGCGGCCTCAAGGGCTTCGATACGGATCAGTGGTGGGGCATCCTCGGCCCGGCGAAGCTGCCGCCGCCGGTAGTTTCCCGCCTTGCCCAGGCCGCCACGCAGGCGATGCGGGACCCGTCGGTGCGCGAGCGCCTGTCCGTGCAGGGCTTCGAGGTCGCCGAGTCTTCACCCGCCGCATTCGCGCAGTTCCTGCGCAGCGAAGTCCCGCGCTGGGCTGCGCTGGTGAAGACGCTGAAGATACAGGCGGGCGAGTAGCGGCAGCCGCAGCGCGGCGGCCTGCACGATCGGCAGCGGCCTGCGCTCGCATGCAGTGAATGCCGGGAGGGGGAGTCGGAGAGCACCATCACCGCATCCCTGCCGCGCCGGGTGATCCGCTGCGGCTCGCCGCGCAGGGCAGCCGCCACGCGTTCACTCGACTGCGCTTTGGCCGTCTGCAACTGCCCCGCTGCTGACCACGTAGCTGCCTGGTGTGGCCCCCGGGTAGCGCTCGTTGACGGGGCTGTAGTTGCAGTCGTTGTCGAAGTTGCCGGCCGCGCTGGTGGCGGCGAGCGGGTTGCCGTCGACGCAGGTGAAGTGCGCGCTGCCGGGGTTGGCCAGCTCGGCGCGGAGCTGTGGCGCTCGGACTGGAATGCTCCGACGTTCTCGATATCGTTGCGGGACTGTCGCTGGCAGATTTTCACAAGAGCATGACCACACATGCCGATCACACATCTGGCAGGACGTCTGCTGCCCGAGCACCCCGGTCGGCGACGTGTACCTGAAACTGACCGTGGTTGACGACGTGCTGATCGTGTCGTTCAAGGAGCTCTGATCATGAAATGCCCTGTGTGCGGTGCTGCGAAGTTGACCTGCGACACGCGCGACCTCCGGTACACCTGCAAAGGCGAGACGACGGTCATCGCAGGGGTGACGGCGGACTTCTGCCCGGCGTGCGACGAGTCGATCACCGATGCCGCCGAGAGCGAGCGTTCGATGCGGGAGATGAAGGCGTTCAACAAGCAGGTGAACGCCGCTTTCGTCGATCCGCAGTTCATCGTCCGCGTGCGCGAGAAACGGAACCTCGATCAACGCGAGGCGGCGGAGATCTTCGGCGGTGGCGTCAATGCGTTTTCCCGATACGAGAACGGCAGGGCGACGCCGCCGCTCGCGCTGGTGAAACTGTTGCGAGTGCTCGACCGCCATCCGCAGTTACTCGACGAGGTCAAGGCGGCGTAGCGCGCGAACCGGACGGCCACTGTCAGGAGCGCTGCCGTGCTGCAGCGTGTTGATTCCGTCTCGAATCCGGGCCATTTCGGGACGAAGTCCTGCTGAACACTGGGCCACGTCAAGCGCCTGGCGCGACGGCACCACGCACGTTGTACTCGATCCGCTGGACTTCATGGCGCGGCTGGCGGCGCTGGTGCCGCCGCCGCGCGCGATCGGACGAAGCCTCGAGGTGAAGGTCGCGTAGAGCGGTGTTCACTCCGGGCACCGTGTGGCCCGACACCTGCCTTCGCCGGCTGGGTGGGCTGCCATTTCTGCCGCGTCTGGGGAAGCGGCGGGCATGTTTCTGCCGCAACCGGTGGTTTTCGGCGCGCGTATCGACGAAGGCCCGCGGGTGGCGTGCAGTGTTCCCGCCCGTTCCCGGGTCACACGGCCGAACACCATGCACGCCGCTGCCCGCGCGCGGCGAGCGCGCAAAGCTCGAGCGGCACGTGCTCTCGATCGTCCGCGACCGATGGGAGTGCTTTCCGGCAGCTACGGACGCGCTGCCCAATTCTCGGTCAACAGGCCCGGCACCCGCTCGAACTCGCCGAGGTTGTTGGTCACGAGCGTGAGACCTTCGCTGCGCGCATGCGCAGCGATGTGCAGGTCGTTGACGCCGACGGGGCGCCCCGCCTTCTCCAGCGCTGCACGGATGGCGCCGTAGTGCAGTGACGCCTTCGCAGTGTAGTGCAGCACCTCCAGCAGGCTCGCGAACTCCTCGACTACCGCAAGGTTCTGGGCCACTCTCGAACTCTTCTCGGCACCGTGATAGAGCTCGCTGAGGGTAATGGCGGAGATCGCCATGCGGCCGGCGTTTTCGTTGAAGACACTCATCACCTCGATCGGGCGTTGCTTGATCACGTAGATCGCGATGTTCGTGTCGAGCAGGTACTTCAGCATCGCTGCCCCGTGGTCACAGGGCCTGCCGTTCGCTCTGCTGCTGCGCCGCGCGCTCGGCCATGAAGTCGTCGGACGCCTTCGGACCGTTCAGAAAGAACTCGTCCCACGTTCGCCCGACCGGAGAGATGATGCGATCGGCACCTCGAGCGCGTATCTGCACCTTCTTCACACCCTCGGGCAGGCGCATATCCGCTGGCAGACGAACGGCCTGCGAGCGGTTGTTGGTGAACACGGACGTGGTGCTCATGGTCGCGACTCCTGAGTTCCTGTATGGGATACGGCAAAAGTATATACCTGCGAACGGGCTGGTTGAATCTCTACCCATCCAGGACGCCCTGGCGCAACGGCACCACGCACGTGGTGCTCGATCCGCTGGACTTCATCGCGCGGCTGGCGGCGCTGGTGCCGCCGCCGCGGCGGCATCTGACGCGTTATCACGGCGTACTCGCCCCGCACAGCAGCCTGCGTGCGCTGATCACGCCGGCTGGTCGCGGCAGGGGGGCAGGGGGGGCGCGCACAGCCAGCAGCGAGCAGGGCGCTGAACAGTCCGAGCGGTCCGGGCAGTCCGAACGATCAGGCGTGCCTCGCCATGTGGCGCTGCGCTGGGCGCAGCGTCTGAAGCGGGTATTCGGCATCGAGATCGAGCGCTGTGCGCGGTGCGGGGCGCGGCTGAAGATCGTGGCGAGCATCGAGGACCCCGCGGTGATTGCGCGCATCCTCGCGCAGGGTGATCACGCATCGG
>CANGUQ010000434.1 GCA_947456915.1 Betaproteobacteria bacterium | reverse complement strand
TGCGCGAGCGTGCGCGCACGAAGCCGCGGGCACGACCGCGGCCGCCGCGCTGACGGCGCTGCTGCTCACCGGCGGGCTGGCGCCGTCTCCGACGCTCGCCCAGCCGGCGTGGCCGAACGGCCCGATACGCATGATGGTGCCGTTCGCTCCCGGCAGCAACAACGATACGGTGGGCCGGCTGGTGGGCAATGCGCTGCAGGGCGCACTGGGCACGCCGGTGGTGATCGAGAACCGGCCTGGCGCGGGCGGCAACATCGGCGCCGAGATCGCTGCGCGCGCCGCCGCGGACGGGCAGACGCTGTTTCTCGGCAACAGCTCGCATGCGATCAGCGTCACCCTCTACGACAGGCTCGGCTACGACCTCGTGCGCGACTTCGCGCCGATCAGCTTCATCGGTTCCGCACCCTATTTCCTCACCGTGCACCCTTCCCTGCCGGCAAGGACGCTGAAGGACGTGGTCGCGCTCGCGCGCGCGCGTCCCGACCAGCTGACGATCGGCTCGGCCGGCGCCGGTACCTACCTGTGGGTGGAACTGTTCAAGAGCACCGCGAACATCAGGGCGACGCACGTCGTGTACAAGGGCACTCCGCAGGTGGCCGCAGCGGTGCTGAGCGGAGAGATCTCGATGGGCGTGGTCACCACGGTAAATGCGATCGCGCAGGTGAAGACCGGCAAGCTGCGCGGTATCGCGGTCACCGGCGACAGGCGCTCGCCGCTGCTGCCGGACGTGGCCTCGGCGGTCGAGGCTGGATTCAGCGTGCTCGAGGCATCGACCTGGTACGGACTGCTCGCACCGGCTGCGACGCCGCGCGAGATCCTGTCCCGGCTCAACGCCGAGACGCTCAAGGCCCTGCGGCAGCAGGAACTTCGCGACCGGCTCGACAACATGGACATCCGCATCTCCGGGGCGACGCCCGAGCAGTTCGCCGCGTTCATCCGCAGCGAGATCCAGCGCTGGGGCGCGGTCGTCCGGCAGTCGGGTGCGAAGCCGGAGTAGCATCGCATCCGCGCACGCGAGCGCACGAGGAGGATCCGCATGAGCAGCCCCGGCACCGACGCATTCGGCCAGTACCGGCAGTGGGTCGGCAGGCAGCGCGAAGAGCGCGACGTGATCGGCGCATGGCCCATCCGTGCGATGAACGCGACGCTCGACATCCGCGCCCCGGATCCGGTGCCCGGCGACGAGGTGCCTCCGGCGTGGCACTGGCTGTACTTTCTGGAGGCGCGGCCGGCCTCGGAGATCGCCGAGGACGGCCATCCGCAGCGCGGTGACTTCCTGCCGCCGGTGCCGCTGCCGCGGCGCATGTGGGCGGGCGGGCGCCTGCACTGGCTGGCGCCGCTGCGCGTGGGGGACGCGGTGACGCGCTCGTCGGAAATCGTCTCCGTCGAGCCCAAGACCGGGCGCACCGGGACGATGGTGTTCGTCACCGTGCGCCACACGATCGCCAGCGGTAGCACGGCGGCGATCGTCGAGGAGCACGACATCGTCTATCGCGAGGCGCCACAGCCCGGGCAGCCGGCGCCGGCTGCGCAGCCGGGCCCGCCGGGCGCCCCCTGGCAGCGCACGCTCACGCCGGACGCGGTGCTGCTGTTCCGTTACTCGGCGCTGACCTTCAACGGGCACCGGATCCACTACGACGCGCCGTACGTGACCGGCGTCGAGGGCTACCCCGGACTGATCGTGCACGGACCGCTGCAGGCCACGCTGCTGATCGGGCTGGCGGCAGCGCACGCGCCAGCGGGCCGCCGGCTCGCCCGCTTCGAGTACCGGGCACTCGCGCCGACCTTTGCCGGTCTGCCGCTCACTCTGCACGGGCAGCCCGAAGCCGAGGGCGCGGCCGCCAGCGTGTGGGCGACCGGCGACGGCGGGGGCCGGACGATGGCCGGTCGCGCGGCCTACGCGTGAAGGTGCACCGGCTGTCGCCGACGCGTACGGCCTGCGCATGATCGACGCGCGACGGCAGCTTCGGCACACTCGCGCCGGGATCGTGCGGGCGGGCGCGCTCGCCGGACTCAAGCGCCGCTGACGTCCGCCGTTATTCTCAGATCAGGCACGGCCCGAGCGCTTCGAACATGTCCACTCCATCCGCAGCTTCCCCCGCCGCAGCCACCGCAGGCCAGACTGCCGCCGTCGCCTCGGCGATCGCGGCCACGCCGCCGGGGCGCAAGGTCGCCATCGATGCCGTCGTCGCCGACCTGTTGAGCGACGGCCTGATCACCGCCGGTCAGGCCGATACCCTGACCCGCGGCGGACGGTTCAGCCGCTCCGAGCTGCACCCGCTGGTCATCGTTGCCGAGCAGAAGTGGAAGGATCCGCGGCCCGGGCGCAAGCTGCTCGCGCTGGACGCGCTGACCGAGTGGTTCGCCGACAAGGCCGGCCTGCCCTACCTGAAGATCGACCCGTTCAAGGTCGACTTCGCGGGGGTCACCCAGATGGTGTCCAACGCCTACGCGACGCGCTTTCGCATCCTGCCGGTGGCAGTGACGCCGCGCGAGGTGACGCTGGCGGTGTGCGAGCCGTTCATGCAGGAGTGGGAGCCCGAACTCCGGCAGATCCTGAAGCGCGACGTGAAGCGGGTGATCGCGAGCCCGACCGAGATCTCGAACTATCTGGTCGAGTTCTACACGATCGCCAAGTCGGTGCGCGGCGCATCGGCCGCCCAGGGCGGCGCGATGTCCGACCTCGCCAACTTCGAGCAACTGGTCCAGCTCGGGAAGAAGGGCTCGCTCGATGCGAACGATGCCCACGTCGTCTCGCTCACCGACTGGCTGATGCACTACGCGTTCGAGCAGCGCGCGAGCGATATCCACCTCGAGCCGCGCCGCGAGGTGAGCAACATCCGCTTTCGCATCGACGGCCTGATGCACCGGGTCTACCAGGTGCCCACCCCGGTGATGGCGGCGATGACCAGCCGCATCAAGGTGCTCGGGCGCATGGACGTGGTCGAGAAGCGGCGGCCTCAGGACGGCCGGATCAAGACCGTCGCGCCCGACGGGCAGGAAGTCGAGCTGCGCCTGTCGACCATGCCCACCGCCTTCGGCGAGAAGCTGGTGATGCGCATCTTCGATCCGGAGGTGCTGCTGCGCGACTACAAGGACCTGGGCTTCAGCGACGAGGACATGGGCAAGTGGACCGGCATGGTCACCAAGCCCAACGGCATCGTGCTGGTGACCGGCCCGACCGGGTCAGGCAAGACCACCACGCTGTACTCGACGCTCAAGCATCTGGCGAGCGAGGACGTGAACGTGTGCACGGTGGAAGACCCGATCGAGATGGTCGAGCCCGCGTTCAACCAGATGCAGGTGCAGCACAACATCGGCCTCGACTTCGCCAGCGGCATCCGCACGCTGCTGCGCCAGGACCCCGACATCATCATGGTCGGCGAGATCCGCGATCAGGAAACCGCCGACATGGCCATCCAGGCCTCGCTCACCGGTCACCTGGTGCTGTCGTCGCTGCACACGAACGACGCGCCCTCGGCGGTGACGCGGCTGCTGGACATCGGCGTGCCGCCGTATCTGCTGCACGCGACGGTACTGGGCGTGATGGCGCAGCGGCTGGTGCGCACGCTGTGCCCGCACTGCAGGGAGCCGGCACCGCTCGACGAGGACGCGTGGAACCTGCTGGTGTCGCCGTGGAAGGCGAAGAAGCCCGAGCGCGTGTTCCAGGCGCGCGGCTGCCTCGAGTGCCGGATGACCGGGTTTCGCGGGCGCGCAGGCATCTACGAGATGATGCTGCTCACGCCCGCCCTGCGCCGCATCATCCAGCCCGGCTGCGATCTGCTCGAACTCACCGAGCAGGCCGCCCGCGACGGCATGAAGCCGCTGCGCATCAGCGGCGCGATGAAGGTTGCCGCAGGCCTCACCACGATCGAGGAAGTGCTCAAGGTGGCGCCACCGCAGATTTCCGCGCGCCGCGGCGCCCGCAGCTGAGGCAGCGCATCCGGCCGCCGGGCGGGTGCGCACCGCACCGCGCG
>CANGUQ010000433.1 GCA_947456915.1 Betaproteobacteria bacterium | reverse complement strand
GCAACGAACGCGCGCTCCCGCTTCCTGCGCGGCCGGTCTGTTGCGCGCTCATGCGGCCACCGCCTCGTTCACGTAGGCAGGCGTCAGATGCGGCGCGAAGCGCTGCAGGAAGTCCAGCGTGAACCCGCGCAGATAGGTGCCCTTGCGGAGCGCAACGCGCGTGAGATTCTTCCTGAAGAGATGACCGGCGCCGACGGCGCGCAGGCCCAGGTCGCGCTTCGCGTTGAATGCCATTTCGGCGATGATGCCCACGCCCAGTCCCAGCTCGACATAGGTCTTGATCACGTCGGCGTCCATCGCGGTGAGCGCGATCTCCGGGCGCAGGCGTGCGCGGGCAAACGCCTCGTCGATGTGCGGGCGTCCGGTGAAGCCCGGGTCGTAGGTGATCAGCGGGTGCCGGGCGAGCGCCGCCAGGGTCAGCGCGGAGCGACCGGCGAGCGGGTGGCCGTCGGGGACCACGACGACGTGACTCCACTCGTAGGCGGGCATGGTCACCAGCTCCGCGTGGCTTGCGACCGACTCGGTGGCAATGCCGATGTCGGCCCGGCCTGCGAGCAGCTGCTCGGCGATCTGTTCCGGGCGCGACTGCAGCAGCGAGAGCTTGACCTCGGGGTACTCGTGCTTGAACGCGCTCACCACCTCGGGCAGCACGTAGCGCGCCTGGGTGTGTGTCGTCGCTACCACCAGCTGGCCGCCGCGCTGCCTCGCGTGCTCTTCGGCAGCGCGGCGCAGGTTGTTCGCCTCGTGGAGGATGCGCTCGACGATCGCCACCACTGTCTCGCCCGGTGCAGTCAGCCCCAGCAGGCGCTTGCCGTGGCGGCGGAAGATCTCGACGCCGATTTCCTGCTCCAGTTCACGGATCTGGCGGCTCACCCCGGGCTGTGAAGTGAACAGCGCCTGCGCGGTCGCGGTGAGGTTGCAGTCGTGATGTACCGCTTCGCGCACGCTGCGCAACTGCTGGAAGTTCATCGTCCGTCTCCACGGATTCGTCGCCGCATGTCCCTGCCCATCGAGCGCAGCCGGCGCTGCGCGACGGCGAACGCGCCGGCACGTCGCTTGCGTTCGCCGGTCATGGCGCGACCGGTCCCGTTCTCGCTCGGTGCCCGCCAGCGCCGCCGCGCACGGCAGCGGCATCCCGTGCACCGGTGCCCGCACCCGGGCGAGCGACGAGGCGCCCGCACTTCTGCCGGCTGTTCATGCGGCGAATACATAAAGATAAAAAATTATATTTGTTCAACAACTTTGCCGCAACCGCCAGAATGCGCGGCTCCGAGGTCACGCCGAGGCGCAGTCATGTACCAGTACGACCCGATAGACCGCCGCATCGTTCACCAGCGCGTCGAGCAGTTCCGCGACCAGACGCGGCGCTTTCTCGCTGGCGAGCTGTCCGAGGACGAGTTCCGGCCGCTGCGGCTGCAGAACGGGCTGTACATCCAGAAGCACGCGCCGATGCTGCGGGTGGCGATCCCGTACGGCATGTTGAACAGCACCCAGCTGCGCAGGCTCGCGCACATCGCGCGCACCTACGATCGCGGCTACGGCCACTTCAGCACGCGCCAGAACATCCAGTTCAACTGGCCCCGGCTCGAGCAGGTGCCCGACATCCTCGCCGAGCTGGCGCAGGTGGACATGCACGCGATCCAGACCAGCGGCAACTGCGTGCGCAACGTGACCGCCGATCACCTCGCCGGGGTCGCGCCCGACGAGGTGATGAATCCGCTCGTGTACGCCGAGCTGATCCGGCAGTGGTCGACGCTGCACCCGGAATTCGCGCATCTGCCGCGCAAGTTCAAGATCGCGCTGTCGGGCTCTGCTGCGGATCGGGCAGCGGTGCGTGTGCACGACGTCGGGCTGCTCGCGCTGCACGACTACGACGGCCGGCCGGGCTTCACCGTGATCGTCGGCGGCGGGCTCGGGCGCACGCCGATCATCGGCCACGAGCTGCGCGAGTTCATCGCGGCCGAGCACGTGCTGACCTATCTCGACGCGATCCTGCGTGTGTACAACCGCTACGGCAGGCGCGACAACAAGTACAAGGCGCGCATCAAGATCCTGGTGAAGGAGCTCGGGCTGGAGGCGTTTCGCCGCGAGGTCGAGGCCGAGTGGACGTTTCTCGAAGGCGGCCCCGGCACGCTGCCGCCGCACGAAGTCGAGCGGGTGGCGGCGCGCTTCACCCGCCCGCAGCACCGCGTGCTGCGGCAGGTGGCCCCCGAGTTCGAACGCGCACAGCGCGAGGAGCCGGCATTCGCGCGCTGGGTGGCGCGCAACGTGCACCCGCACCGGGTGAGCGGCCATGCGGCGGCAACGATCTCGCTGAAGGCCTCGGGCGTGCCGCCGGGTGACGCGACCGCCGATCAGATGGACGCGATCGCCGATCTCGCCGACCGCTTCAGCTTCGGCGAACTGCGGGTCACGCACGAGCAGAACCTGCTGTTCGCCGACGTCGAGCGCGACGCGCTGCCGGCGCTCTGGGCGGCGCTGCGACCGCTCGGGCTCGCCACCGCCAATCGCGGTCTGATCACCAACATCATCGCCTGCCCGGGCGGCGATTTCTGTTCGCTCGCCAACGCGGCGTCGATTCCGGTCGCGGCGGCGATCCAGCAGCGCTTCGAGGACCTCGACTATCTGCACGACGTCGGCGAGCTCGACCTGAACATCTCCGGCTGCATGAACTCGTGCGGCCACCACCACGTCGGGCACATCGGCATCCTCGGCGTCGACAAGGGCGGGCAGGAGTGGTACCAGATCTCGATCGGCGGCGATCAGGGTCCGCAGACCGCGCTGGGCCGGGTGATCGGGCCGTCGTTCGCGCGCGCCGACGTGCCCGACGTGATCGAGAAACTCGTCAGCGTGTACCTCGCACGCCGGGACTCCGAGGCAGAGCGCTTCATCGACACCGTCCAGCGTATCGGTATCGATCCTTTCAGGCAGACTGTCTATGCACTCGCTGATCAGTAGGTCCGGCGTCATTGCCGGCGATTCCTGGCGAACGCTGCAGACCGCGCACGGCGACGACGATCTGCTGGTGACGCTCGACGAGTGGCGGCAGCGGCGTGCGGAGTTGGTCGCGCGGCCCGTCCGGGTGGGTGTGCGCCTTGCGCCGGCGGACGACCCGGCGCAGGTCGCTGCCGATCTCGAGCGGCTGGCGCTGATCGCAGTGGAGTTTCCCTCGATGGTCGACGGACGCGGCTACTCCACGGCGCGCCTGCTGCGCGCGCGCCACGGCTGGCGGGGCGAACTGCGCGCCTGCGGCCCGTTCACCCGCGATGCACTGTTCCAGCTGGCGCGCTGCGGCTTCGACACGTTCGAACTGCGCGCCGGCGAAGATGCGCAGGCAGCGCTCGCCGAGTTCACGCGCTTCGACGAGGTGTATCAGGCAGCCGAGGATCGAGGTGCGCTGTTCGAGCGTCGTGCGCGGGCGGTCGCCGCGCAGGCCGGAGCACCGGCGTGACCAGCAAGGTCTGGCTGGTGGGCGCCGGGCCGGGGTCGCCTGATCTTCTCACCGTGCGCGCCGCGCGCCTGCTCGCACGCGCGGACATCGTGTTCCACGACGCGCTGGTCGACCCGGCGATCATCGCGCTGGCCCCCCGCGCCGAGAAGGTGCCGGTGGGCAAGCGCTGCGGTCGGCATTCGACTGCGCAGCGCTTCATCAACAAGCGGCTGATCGACGCTGCGGCTGTGCACAAGGTCGTGGTGCGGCTGAAGGGCGGTGATCCGATGCTGTTCGGGCGGGCGCAGGAGGAGATCGACGCGCTGCTCGCTGCGGACGTGGCGGTGGAAGTGGTGCCGGGCGTCACCTCTGCGCTGGCGGCCAGCGCAGAGGCGCTGCGCTCGCTCACCGCGCGCGGCGTCGCGCGCAGCGTCGCCTTCGTCACGCCGCGCGTCGGCGAGGGCGAGGATCGCTGCAACTGGTGGCGCGCCGCGGTTGCTGCCGACACTGCGGTGATCTACATGGCCGCGCACGAGGCGGCTGCGAT
>CANGUQ010000432.1 GCA_947456915.1 Betaproteobacteria bacterium | reverse complement strand
GGCAGCGCCGTCGACACCATCGCCCGGGTACTCGGCCAGCAGCTGGGCGAACAACTCGGGCAGCAGATCGTCGTCGACAACCGCACCGGAGCGAACGGCATCATCGGCACCGAAGCGGCGGTGAAGTCGGCCGCCGACGGCTACACGCTGCTGCTCGCCAACGACGCGATCCTCGCCACCAACCCCGCGCTGTACGCGAAGCTGCCCTACGATCCGCAGCGCGACCTGCAGCCGATCACCCTCGTGTCCTCGGTGCCGCTGATCCTCGTTGCGCACCCGTCGCTGCCGGTGAAGAGCGTCAAGGAGCTGGTGGCGCTCGCGCGTGCGCGGCCGGGCCAGATCAACTACGCCTCGGGCGGCACCGGCAGCGCACAGCATCTGCCGATGGAACTGCTGCAGTCGCTCGCCCGCGTGAGCCTCGCGCACGTGCCGTACAAGGGCCTCGGCCCCGCGCTGCAGGACGTGATGGGCGGTCACGTGCCGGTGATGTTCGCCGGCATGTCCAATGTCGTCCCGTTCGCGCGCGAGAACAAGGTGCGGCTGCTGGCGATCAGCACGGCAAGGCGCTCCCCGGCGCTGCCCGACGTGCCGACGGTGGCCGAGTCGGGCCTGCCCGGCTTCGCCTACGCGGCGTGGAACGGGTTCCTCGCCCCCGCCGGCACGGCACCGGCGCTGGTCAAGCGCCTGCACGGCGAGATCGCCAAGGCGCTGGCCTCCACCGAGGTGCGTGCGAAGCTCGCGCCCCTGGGTTTCGAGCTGCTCGGCGCGGGGCCGGAGGAGTTTGCCGCATTGATGCGCAGCGATGGCGAGCGCATCGGCCGGCTGGTGCGCGAAGCGGGCATCAAGGCCGAGTAGGCGCGCCGCGCCCGTGCGCGATACCCCACCTCGCGCTCGTTCGCGGACTGCCGCAGCAGCGAGGAGTACACAGCAGCGGTAATGTTGCGCACGCGCAGCGTGAACTCCGCAACGGGCCGGCGCGCGCGAATCGGCTAGTGTGTGCGCATGATCCCCCGATCACAGCTGTCTGTGCCCTTCGTGCAGTGGCCGCAGGCGCCTGCGCTCGCCGGCAACGGCTGCGCGCGCGGCGTGGTCACCCGCTTCCCGCTCGCGCAGCGACTCGCCGGCGCGCTCGCGGGCTGCGTGGCAAAGTGCCAGGGTCGGCTGGAACGGCTCGAACTCGGGTTCGTGCACACGCTGGCCGCTGGCGCCGGCTGGTCGACCGACTGGCGCCTGCGCGCGGCGATCGAGCGCGAGGCCGCGCCGACCGGCGCATCCCTCGTGTCGCTGCGCACCGTGGACCGCGGCGCGCTGCCCCCGGGCTCGGCGCTGGAAGACCTGTGGGAATGGGTCTGCAGCTACTCGGAACAGCATGCGCTGCCCGGTCCTTCGCGTACCGAACGCGTGCTGTTTCGCGATGCGGCGCAGGCAGCGTCGCTCGAAGTCATCCGGCATCGCGTGCTGCGGGCAGCTGCCGTGCTCGAACGCCTGCCCGAACGGCTCGACGTGCGCTTCGGACACCGCCGCGATCTGCCCCGGCACGTCGACGGCGACGAGGCACTGGCAGACGGCGCAGCGGGCGCGCCGGCAGACGCAACCGCCGGCGCCGCACGCATCGCGATGGTCAGACTGGTTGCGCGCTTCGCCCAGCGCGACGGCACTCGTGGCGACACGCGTGTGCTGCTGTGGGCCGACGAGCGCACACCGGAGCAGGTCGGGCTGTTGCGCGATTGCGCGCGCAGGCTCGATCCGCAGCAGGCGCTGGCCGAAGCCGCCCGCCGCCGTTGCGCGGCGGCCTGAGCAGCGCAGTTCCGCGCAGCACCGCGGCCACAGCGACGGCCCGTCAGCGGCTGGCTGAACCGGCCCGCGGGTCGAAGGTCGAGGCACTGGCGAGCGCCTCGTAGGCGGCGCGCTCGGCGTCGGTCAGCGTCGCCGGCACGCGGATCTGCACGACGACGATCAGGTTGCCAGCCGGCCCGCGGGGGTCGGGCAGGCCGCGCCCGGCCAGCCGCAGCCGCTGCCCGCTCGAAGTCCCGCCCTTAACCTTCAGCCGCACCGGCCCGTCGGGCGTGGGAACCTCGACCGAGGTACCCAGCGCCGCCTCGCTCGGCGTGAGCGGAAGGTCCACCACGAGGTCGCGACCCTCCAGCCGGAACTGCGGGTGCGACGCGATGCGCACCGTGAGCGCGATCTCGCCGGCGATACCGCGCGCCGGCACGCGCATGCGCACACCGTCGGTCACGCCCTTGGGAATGCGCACGGTAATCGGATACTGCGTCCCGTCTCCCGCGCCGATCTGGAACGTACGCTCTGTCCCGCGCATCGCCTCGTCGAGCGAGATCGTCACCTCGGCTTCGATCGCGGGGCTGCGTGCGGCCCGCGCGCCCGCCCGTCCGCCGCGACCGAATGCGCCGCCTGCCCGAGCGCGCCCCCCGCCGCCCCCGCCGAACAGTCCGCTGAACAGATCGCCCAGATCGAGGCCGTCGAAGTCAGGCGTCGCGCCGCCGCGCCCGAACTGCTGCTCCCAGCCTGGCGGGGGGCGGAACTCCTGCCCCGGCCGGTACTGGCCGAGCCGGTCGTAGGCGGCGCGCTTGTCCTTGTCGCCGAGGACCTCGTAGGCCTCGCCGACCGCCTTGAACTGCTCCTCGGCGTTCTTCTCCTTGGAGACGTCGGGGTGGTACTTGCGGGCGAGCCGGCGGTAGGCCTTCTTGATCTCGTCTTCGCTCGCCCCGCGTTCCACACCGAGCGTCTTGTAGTAGTCCTTGAACTGCATCGTCGTCTGTCGTCCGGGCCGCGTTCAATCCGATGCAGTGCAGATGGGGGCGCGCAGCGGTCGCATCAAGGCTCGCTCAGGGAAACAGCAGCAGCACGCCCGTGTAGCCGTAGAGACGATCGTGGGACAGTTCGCCGTTGCCGAAGAACCCGGCCAGCGGGAACTCGCCCAGATGCTCGGCGATCAGCTTCAGCTCGACCGAGCCCGGGCCGAACAGCCCCTCGCCGCGCCCCAGACAGGAGAAGTAGAGTCCGCCACGCGGCACCCCGCCGATCGTCTCGCGCGCGCTCGCCAGCACGCGCACGAAATCCTCGCGCGCGCTGCGCGCATCGCGCCGGCAGAACATCACCTCGCTGCCTGCCTCCACCCAGTCCCCGATCGCCAGCCACTGCTGCTGCGGATCGATGCCGACCAGATTGCGCACCAGGTAGTCGCCGGTATCGCTGCCGCGCACCGTGATCGCGGCAAAGATCGATCCGGAAGCGCGCCGGTAGTCGCCGGCCAGCCTCGGGCCGATGTCCTCGTCGAACACCTGCAGCGCCGGACGATCGTCGAGCTTCATGATCACGTTGCGGTGGAAATCGGTCACGCGCCGGCGTGGTCCCAGCGGCGCGCAGCCCTGCGACAGGCGGGTGAGCACGCGCACGTTCTCCCCGAACAGCACCCCGGAGACCCCGCCGGTGGCGATCGCGTCGGCGACCTGCACATTGACCGAGCGCGAACTTGTGAGCCCGCCGATCACGAAGCCGCTCGACACCCGCTGCGAAATTCCGCTGAGCAGCGCCGGCAGCCGCTGGCTGGACGGATCAGCGTGCAGCAGCGCGAGATTCGCGTCCTGAGTGCCGCAGGTGAACAGTCCCGCAGGCAGTTCCCCCGGCTGATCGAGCGGCGCCAGCATGCGAAAGCCGTCTTCCGGAAAGGCTCCCGCCAGCACGCTGATGGCCGGCTGGTCGAGGTATTCGGTGCCGCTCGCGCAGATGCCGATGCCGACCGTCCCCGCCCAGTGTGCGATGCCGGTGCCCTCGCGCAGCGCCTGCACCAGCGCCGCGAAATCGCCGGCAAACCGGTCGCTCGCATAGACGAACCCGAGGTTGGCGTCCACGCCCGACTGCGCGATCGCCTGCACGCAGTGCGCCACTGCATCCTGCCAGCGCGCGGCCGCGTGGTGCGCATGCACGAACGCCGGACCGGGGGGCGCAGGCGGCAGGCTCAGTGCCACGCGGTC
>CANGUQ010000431.1 GCA_947456915.1 Betaproteobacteria bacterium | reverse complement strand
TGCGCGCCCTGCCCGAATGGACTCATTCGTTCACCTTCGGCTACGACTACAAGGACTTCCGCGAGCAGGTCAATCTTGCCGGCTCTGATGCGGTGCGCACACCGATCAGCTACTCGCAGTTCTCGCTCGCCTACGCTGCGACCCTTGGCGGGCGCGGCCGTCAGACGCAGGCCAGTGCAGCGCTCAATTTCGGTCCGCGCAACCTGTTCGGAAATGCGCAGCAGGAGTTCGCCAACAAGCGCTTTGGCGGTACCGCCAACTACATTTACCTGCGGGCTGATCTCACGCACACGCAACGCCTGCCAGCGTCGTTCGTACTGGTCGGGCGCGTGGACGTACAGGCGACCGGGCAGCCGCTGATCAGCAACGAGCAGTTCGCTCTGGGCGGCGTGGACAGCGTACGCGGCTATCTCGAAGCCGAGCAGCTCGGCGATCGCGGTGTGCGCGGGCGTGTCGAGCTGCGTACGCCGCGGCTGGCGGCTGAGTTCAAGCATATCGATGAATTGGTCCTGCTCGGGTTCTACGACGCAGCGACCGCGCGCGTGATCAACCCGTTGCCAGGCCAGACGGATCAGTTCCGCCTCGCCAGTGGCGGCGTGGGGGTTCGCGTGCGCGCCCAGCGCGCCCTGGTCGCCGGCTTCGATGTTGCAGTGCCGCTGCGCGATAGCTCGCGCACCCGGTCGGGCGACTGGCGCGCGCTGTTCCGACTTGCCTACGAGTTCTGAGGACCACGCCCGATGTCTCGTTCCCGCAAGTCCGATCCAGTCACGCTGAGGCCGCTTGTCGCAGCTCTCGCGCGTGCCTTCAGGCAGCGGCCGGCACGGGCGCTGCGTGCGAGCCCGTTCGTGCTTGCGCTGTGCGGCGCCTTGCAGGTCTCTCCCGCCTGGGCGGCTGCACCGCTGCCGCCGGGGACGCTGCCGGTGGCAGCCCCCGGCTTTGTCACCAGCGGCGCTGCGACGGCAGCAGTGTCCGGCAGTACGTTGACCATCAACCAGAGCTCCGCGCGTGCAGTGCTGAACTGGCAGAGCTTCAATATCGCGCCGGGCTCAAGCGTGCAGTTTCAGCAACCCGGCGCCAGCGCCGCGGCGCTCAACCGTATCTTCGACGCGAACCCCACGCTGATTCAGGGACGTCTCACCGCCAACGGCCAGATCTATCTGATCAATCGCAACGGTATCGTGTTCGATGGCACGTCGCAGGTGAACGTGGGTTCGCTGATCGCCTCCACTCTCAACATCACCGATGCGAGTTTTCAGCGTGGGCTACTCGCGCTCGGCTTCGGCGAGCCCGCCTTCGTGTTCGACGGCACGGCGCAGCAGTTCCAGAACAGCATGATCCGCATCGAGAGCGGGGCTGAACTGCGCGCAGCAAGCGGCGGCCGCATCCTGATGTTCGCGCCGCGCATCGAGAATCGCGGGCTGATCAGCACGCCCGACGGGCAGACCGTGCTGGCCGCAGGTAGCCGCGTTTATCTCAATGCGCCGTTCGATCCGGCATTGCGCGGATTTCTGGTCGAAGTCGACCCGTTTACCGACGTCGCGGATCCGAGCCTGAATCTTCCAGGGACGGTAGTAAACGAAACAGTCGGACGCATCGTCGCCGAGCGCGGCAACGTGTCGCTCGCCGCCCTTGCGGTCAACCAGAACGGTCTGGTGCGCGCTACCACCTCCGTGCGCCTGAACGGTTCGGTGATCCTCAGTGGGCGCGACACGGTCAACGACGGCAGCGGCGCCAATGGGACGACCATCAGCGGCGTTCAGGTCGCGCGCGGGCGGCGTAGTGGCGACGTGACCCTCGGCGCGGGCAGTGTGACTGAAGTTCGCCCGGACCTCACCGACAGCCAGACGACCCAGGACAGCCAGGCGTTCACCGCCTCGTCGATCGAGGTCGCAGCGCGGCGCATCAACGTGCTCGACGATGCACGCGTGGTCGCGCCTGGCGGCGCGATCACCCTGAGCGGCCAGCGCGGCGGCGTGTTCCAGGACCCGAGCGGGTCCGGTGCGCCGGCGCGTGTGTACATCGGCCCTGACGCGACCATCGACGCGTCGGGGTCGCGGGAAAGTGAAGTGCCGGTCGAGCGTAATTTCATCCAGATCGACCTGCGCGGTTCCGAGTTGCGCGATGCACCGCTGCAGCGTGAAAGCTTTCTGCGCAACAGCCGGGTCACGGTGGATGCTCGCCGAGGTACGCCGCTCACCGACATCGCGCCGTTCGTCGGTCAGGTCCAGCGTGGGGTGGGTGAGCGTACCGCCGCAGGCGGCAGCGTGGTGCTGCGGTCCGAGTCAGATCTGATCCTGCGTGCCGGCAGTGTAGTCGACGTGTCGGGCGGGGGCTTTCGCTATCTCGACGGGTTCGCTACGTCGACCCAGTTGGTGTCCGGTGGTGCGGTGATCGACATCGCAGACGCGGCAGCCGATCGTCTCTATCAGGGGTTCGCTGGCCAGTACACCGCACCGGCTTCGCGCTGGGGTTCCGGCGCGACGATCGCACCGGTGCCGCGGTTCGTTGCTGGCTACTTCGAGGGAAGCTCCGCCGGCAGCGTGAGCTTGCTCGCGCCTGCACTGGTGCTCGATGGAACGCTGCGCGCGCAGACCACGCCGGGCAGCGCACAGCGCTTGCCTACCACGATGCCAGCAGGGGGCGGCCTGACCGTCGGTGACCCCGCGGGGGTGACTTCCGGGAGCTTCTCGGCGCCCGCCCTGCGCTTTGCCGACGATCGGCCTCTGCTTGACGTCGCGTTCGATCCGGCAGCACCGATCCCGCAGGCACGCCTGCGCGAGATCGTGCTGACTGCGGGCAACACCAGCGGTGCAGGGTTCGGCCGGATCAACCTGTTCAGCAACGCGCAGCTCAAGGTCGACAGTGGCACCGTCGTTGCGCTAGCGCCTGGTGGCACGTTCTCCGCGACGGCGCGCGAGGCGCAGATCGACGGGCGAATCAGTGTGCCTTCGGGCTCGATCACGATCAACGCGCGCAACACCGTCGACAACCGGGACAGCAACGGCAACCTCCTCGGCGCCGAGTCGTTTCGCGTCGTGGTCGGACCCGCGGGCGTGCTGTCCGCGGCGGGGCTGTGGACGAACGACGTTGCCTCAGCCCAGGACCGGCCGGTCGCACTGAACGGTGGCAGCGTCACCCTGTCAGCGCTGTCGGACGTGGTCCTGACCGCGGGCAGCCGGGTTGACGTCTCGGCCGGCGCGCAGCTCACTGCGTCGGGCGCGCAGGCTGTCAGTGGCGCAGGCGGCAGCGTGACGCTGACCTCGGGGCGCTTCGGGGCGGGCACACGCTTCGATCCGCAGAGTTCGTCGGTCGTGC
This sequence comes from Betaproteobacteria bacterium, assembly GCA_947456915.1. Classification (GTDB taxonomy): domain Bacteria; phylum Pseudomonadota; class Gammaproteobacteria; order Burkholderiales; family CAIKXV01; genus CAIKXV01. The sequence goes on along the minus strand of CANGUQ010000431.1, from coordinate 686 downwards.
TCGATGGCACAGTGACCGGGTTTGGCTTCGGCGCAGGGGGGCGTCTGTCGATCGCCACCACGCAGGTGCAGGTGGGTGGAACTGCGCGCGGCGCGACCGGCGAGCTCCTGTTCGATCCGGCACGCTTCGGCGCCAGCGGCTTTCGCGATGTACTGCTGAGCGGGCAGGACGGCGTGCGCATCGCCGACGGTGCGCTTCTCGCGACCGGGTACAGCCAGCTCGTGCTCGCGCCAGGCGCCGAACGACGGGTGAGTGGCGCGGCAGTGCTTGATGGTCTGCCGATCGCCGCGCCGATCGTGCGTCCGGTGGATCAGCGCCCGGCCGGCAGCATCACGATCAATGCGCTGGGGCCAGCCACCGGCGATCTGACCGTGGGCACGGGCGCACGCATCGTCGCTGATCCGGGCGCCGTGGTGGAGTTGAACGCGGGACGGCAACTCACGGTGCTTGGTGAGGTGAGCGCACCGGCGGGCCGGGTGACGTTGTCACTGCTTCAGGCCAATCCCGACGACGGATTCGATCCCGCACAATCGATCTGGCTGGGGCGCGATGCGCTGCTTTCGGCGAGCGGGTATTTCCGGCCTCGAACCGGCGGTACCCCTGGCGTACGCGAAGGCGAGGTGCTGCCCGGGGGCAGTATCGTGATCGATGCGGCGCGCGGCTATCTGATCGGTGCGGGAGGCAGT
>CANGUQ010000430.1 GCA_947456915.1 Betaproteobacteria bacterium | reverse complement strand
GGCAGCAGGTCTGGCAGCTGGTCCAGCTGAAGTGAACCGCGGGCCGGCGTCAGCCGACCCGCGGGCGCGCACGGCGGATATGGCGTCGGCGCGTCCGCTGGCAATTGCCGTCGAACGTCTGGACCGGTCGCGCGCGATGCCGATGCCAGCCGCTGACCCGTTCGCGCAGGCGTCGTGGACACCGGCAGCGATCGCCGCCGCGGAGACCGCCGCGCGCGTCAGGCGCGAGGCAGCTACGCCTACGCCACTGCCACCACCGCCGACGGCTCCGCCACTGCCGTTCACCTTCGTCGGACGTCTGCTCGACGGCGAACGTGAGCAGGTGTTCCTCAACCAGGGCCAGACCACCGTGATTGCCTTCGTCGGCGAAACCATCGACACGCTCTACCGCGTCGACCGCCTGGATGACGACGCTGTCCACTTCACCTTCCTGCCGCTGAATCAGCAGCAGGTGCTTGCCATCCCCGGGTCTGCAAAATGAACTCCTGCCCGAAGACTCCCGGGCGCCCATGGCGCCACAGTGCTGCTCGACTCGCGCTGGTCGGGCCGCTCTGCGTCCTCGCGGTCAGCGGATGTGCGTTGCCGGTCTCCCCGGAGATCGGCGAAGCGCGTACGATGATGTCGACTGGTCGCTTCGAGGACGCGCTGCAGTTTCTCGAGCTGCGTTCGCGCGAGCAGCCGCGCAATCTCGAGCTGCGCGCCTTCCTGATCACCCAGCGCGAGAATGTGCTGGCGCAGATCATCGGGCAGGCGGACTTCGCGCGCTCGATGCAGAACAACGACGAGGCCGAGCTGTTCTATCGGCGCGCGCTCAAGCTCGATGCCACGAACGAGCGCGCGATCGACGGCCTGCGCGCGGTCGCGATCGAGCGCCGGCACGCGCTGGCGGTGACGCGCGCCGACGCTGCGCTGCGCAAGGGTGACGTCGAGACGGCGCAGCGACTCGTAGCCGAAGTACTGGCCGAGAATCCCGCACAGCGCGACGCCCGGCGCCTGGCCCGCCGCGTCGAGGAGACTGTCGCCAGCGCCCAGTGGAGCCTGCCGCAGTTGAAGACATCGCTGGCCAAGCCGGTCTCGCTCGAGTTCCGCGACGCGCCGCTGCGACAGGTGTTCGAGGTGCTCGCGCGGACGACAGGCCTCAACTTCGTGTTCGATCGTGATGTGCGCACTGACCTGCGTACCAGCATCTTCGTGCGCAACAGCAACGTCGAAGACGTGATCCGGCTGCTGCTTCTGACCAATCAGCTCGAGCGCAAGGTTCTCAACGATAACTCGCTGCTGATCTACCCGAACACGCCGGCCAAGCAGAAGGAGTACCAGGAGACCATCGTGCGCAGTTTCCTGCTGGCGAACACCGAGGCGAAGCAGGCGGCGACGATGCTGCGCACGATCGCCAAGGTCCGCGACATGCACTTCGATGAGAAGCTGAACATGCTGATCGTCAAGGACACGCCCGACGCCGTACGCCTGGCCGAGCGGCTGATCGCCAGCAGCGACCTTGCCGAGCCGGAGGTCGTCTTGCAGGTAGAAGTGATCGAGATCGCGCGTAGCCGGCTGCAGTCGCTCGGCGTGCGCTTTCCCGACGCGGTGAACTTCGGTCCCGCGGCAGATGCTGGAACGGCAGCCGCGGCTACCGCGCGGCTCAGCTCCACGCTGGTGGCGACTGCGGCCAACCCGCTGCTCACGCTGAACCTGCGGCAACTGGACGGCACCACGAACATCCTCTCAAATCCTCGTATTCGCGTTCGCAACCGGGACAAGGCGCGCATCCACATCGGCGAGAAGGTGCCGGTGTTCACCACCACGCAGCTCGCCAACGTCGGGGTGACCTCGTCGGTGAACTTCCTCGATGTCGGTCTGAAGCTGGACGTATCACCGCTGGTAACGCTCGATGACGAGGTGCAGATCTCGGTGGCGCTCGAGGTGAGCACGATTCTGCAGGAGGTGTCTGGTCCGGCTGGAACTCTCGCCTACCGCCTGGGCACGCGCAATACCTCGACCACGCTTCGTATCCGCGACAACGAGACGCAGGTGCTCGCCGGTCTGATCAGCGACGAGGACCGCATGTCGGCCAATCGTCTGCCGGGCGTCGGCAACATGCCGGTGCTGGGTCGCCTGTTCTCCAGCCAGACCGACAATCGCTCGCGCACCGAGATCGTGTTGCTGATCACACCGCGCATCGTGCGCAACATCGAGCGCCAGGACACGGCGACTGCGCAGTTCTTCGGCGGAACCGACAGTGCGATCGGTGTGCAGCCGATCCGTCTGAAGCCGATCGCCGAGCGCGCACTGGCCGTAGCCCCGGCCGGCACCGGGGCGGGCGCGGCGACGGCGGCCTTTGCTGCGGCAAGCGACCCGCAACCGGGCAAGGCCCCAGCGGTGGCGCTGGTGTGGGCGGCGCCGACCGAGGTGGCGGTGGGGGCCGAGTTCAGTGTCGCGATCGGTGTACCCGTGGGAGTGGATGCCTCTACCGCGAGTATGGAGATCGCGTTCGATCCGAAGCTGATCGAGCTGTTGAAGGAGTCGTTGAAGCCGCCTCCCGGGGTGCAGGTCGTGACTCAGCCCGGGCGCGTATCGTTCGCGTTCGCGGGGCTGGACTCGGGGGCGAGGCCGCTCGGAGAGCTGCGCTTTCGCGTTCTGGGCAAGTCTGCTGCGACCACACTGCTCACAGTGGGCGGGGTACAGGTGCAGGATCCGGGCGGTCTGGGCCTGAACGTGGTCGCGCCGCCACCGCATACGTTGTCGATCGCGGTGAAGTAGCGAGGTGGGCGTGCGCATGGTCGACGTCACGGGGCCCCGCAACGCTGTGCGGCTCCTCGGCAGCCGGGCGAGGGCGCACAACGTGCACGCTCGGCGGCACGGATTCACACTCGTGGAGGTCGTGATCGTTCTGGCGATCAGCGGGATCCTGGCGTCGGCGCTGGTGCCGCTGGGCGAACTCGCCGTGCAGCGCTCCAGGGAGCGCGAGCTGCGCATGGCGCTACGCGAGATCCGCACTGCCCTTGACAACTACAAGCGCATCTGGGACGAGGGGCGACTGGTGCGACAGGTCGGCGAGACGGGCTATCCACCCTCGCTCGACGTGCTGGTCGAGGGTGTGGTCGATGCACGCAGTCCCGACAAGCGACGCATCTATCTGCTTCGTCGACTGCCGCGCGATCCGTTCGCCGATCCTGCCGTGCCAGCCGCCGCGAGCTGGGGCCGGCGCAGCTACGAAAGCCCGCCGGACGCGCCGTCCGAGGGGCGCGACGTGTTCGACGTGTACTCGCGCGCAGCTGGCACCGGGCTGAATGGTGTGCCCTACCGACAGTGGTGAGCGATGGCTGAGTACGTCTTCCGGGCTCGGGCTCGCCAACGCAGGGGTCGCCGCATCGAGGCCCGCGCGTTTACGCTGATCGAACTGATCGTGGTGATGGCAATCATCGCGGTGCTGCTGACGCTGTCGCTGCCGCGCTACTTCCAGAGTATCGATCGCTCTGCCGAGGTGACCCTGCGGCACAACCTGAACACCATGCGAGAAGCCATCGACAAGTTCCACGGCGACAATGCACGCTGGCCGCGCTCGCTGCAGGAACTGGTCGAGCGGCGCTACCTGCGCGCGCTGCCGGTGGACTCGATCACTGGCGCGGCGGACACCTGGATCGCAGTGTCGCCGCCGCCCGACGCTGCCGGCGAGACGACCGGTGTGCGAGACGTGCGCAGTGGTGCGCCGGGCAACGGCGCCGACGGCTCGCCCTACGGGCAGTGGTGAGCGCGGTGCCGGCAAGTCAGCACGGCTTCACCTATCTTGCACTGCTGTTCCTGGTGGCGATCAGCGGTGTCCTGCTGGCCGGTACCGGCGTGCTATGGCGCACCGATGCCGTGCGCGAGCGCGAGGCCGAACTGCTGTTCATCGGCGGGGAAATGCAGCGCGCGCTGGAGTCCTACTTTGCCTCCACTCCGCAGGAACCGCGTCGCTATCCAAAGGCCCTCGAAGAACTGCTCGAGGACCGGCGCGGGCCGGTGGT
>CANGUQ010000429.1 GCA_947456915.1 Betaproteobacteria bacterium | reverse complement strand
GGCATGCGGGCCCGGCGGGCGCGGCTGCGCTGCGCGCACGCCGGCCGCGGCAGCGGAGGCAGGCGATGAAGATCGTGATCCTGGGCGCCGGACAGGTCGGCTCGACGGTGGCCGAGAGCCTGGTGTCGGAAGCCAACGACATCACCATCGTCGACATGGACGCCGACCGGCTGCGCGATCTGGCCGATCACCTCGACCTGCGCACCGTGCACGGCAACGCGGCGCACCCCTCGGTGCTGCGCACGGCGGGCGCCGAGGACGCGGACATGATCATCGCCGTCACGCAGAGCGACCAGACCAACATGGTCGCCTGCAAGCTCGCCTCGACGCTGTTTCACATCCCCACGCGCATCGCGCGCATCCGCGCGCAGGACTACCTCGGGCACCACGAGGTCTTCAGCCCGGAGAACTTCGCGATCGACGTGACGATCTGCCCGGAGCAGATCGTCACCGACTACATCACCAAGCTGATCGAGTTTCCCGAATCGCTGCAGGTGGTGGACTTCGCCAACGGCCGGGTACAGCTGGTGGCGGTGCGCGCGTTCACCGGCGGACCGCTGGTGGGTCGGCCGCTGTCGGAGATCCGCGAGCACATCCCCGAGGTCGACAGCCGGGTCGCTGCGATCTTCCGCCAGGACGCACCGCTCATTCCCACTGGCGACACCGTGATCGAGCACGGCGACGAGGTGTTCTTCCTCGCCGCGCACGAGCACATCCGCACCGTGCTGCGCGAGCTGCGCCGGATGGACCGTCCGGTGAAGCGGGTGATGATCGCCGGCGGCGGCAACATCGGCTCGCGGCTCGCGCGCGCGCTGGAAGACCACTATCAGGTCAAGCTGATCGAACTCAACAAGCGTGCGGGGGAGCGGCTGTCGGAGGAGCTCGACAACACGCTGATCCTGATCGGCGACTCCACCGACGAGGAGCTGCTGGAGACCGAACACGTCGGCGAGATGGACGTGTTCTGCGCGCTCACCAACGACGACGAGAACAACATCATGTCCTCGCTGCTTGCCAAGCGGATGGGGGCACGCCGGGTGATCACGCTGATCAACCGCAGCGCCTACGTCGATCTGGTGCACGGCGGGCAGATCGACATCGCGATCTCGCCGGCGAACACGACGATCGGCACACTGCTCACCCACGTGCGCCGCGGCGACTGCGCCGGCGTGCACTCGTTGCGCCGCGGCGCGGCCGAGGCGCTGGAGATCATCGCCCACGGCGATGCGCGCTCCTCGAAGGTGGTCGGACGCCGGGTCGAGGACGTGCCGCTGCCCAGGGGAGCGACGATCGCCGCCATCGTGCGCCGGCGCGTGCCGCCGGCCGACGACGAGATCGCCTGCCCGATCGGCCCGGATGACCTGGTGATCATCGCCCACCACGACACGGTGATCGAGCGCAACGACCACGTGATCATCTTCGCGGTGTCCAAGCAGCTGGTGCCGAAGATCGAGAAGCTGTTCGCCGTCGGCGTCGGCTTCCTGTAGGGCGCGGTCCGCCCGGCACGCCGACTCCCTGACCCGCCAGCGTCCCGATGACCCGGCTCGCCTCTCCCGATTTCGCGACCAGCGAGCTCAAGCGCAACCTGTCGGTGATCAACGCGCTGGGCCTGGTCACGCTCATCTTCGGCGCGACGATGCTGTTTCCGCTGGCGGTCTCGTGGTGGACCGAGGACGGCGCGACGCTCCACTACGACGTCGCGATCCTCGTCACCTGCTCGGCGGGCGCGGCGGCCTGGCTGAGCACGCGCCGCTGCAGGCGCGAACTGGAGGTGCGCGATGCGTTCCTGCTGGTGGTGCTGGTGTGGACAGTGCTGCCCGCATTCGCCACGCTGCCGCTGCTGCGGGTGATTGACGGACTGTCGTTCACCGACGCCTACTTCGAGGCGATCTCGGGCATCACCACCACCGGCTCGACCGTGCTCACCGGTCTGGAGCACCTGCCCGTGTCGATCAACGTCTGGCGCACGCAGCTGGTGTGGATGGGCGGCATGGGCCTGATCGTGCTGGCGGTGGCAGTGCTGCCGCTGCTGGGCGTGGGCGGCCGGCAGCTGTTCAAGGCCGAGACGCCGGGCCCGATGAAGGAGTCGAAGCTCACGCCGCGGCTCACCGAAACCGCGAAGGGGCTGTGGATCGTCTACGCGCTGGTGTCGCTCGCCTGCATGGTCGCCTACTGGCTCGCCGGCATGCAGCCGCTCGATGCGCTGATGCACATGTTCTCGACGATGGGACTGGGCGGCTTCTCCAGCTACGACGCGAGCTACGCGCAGTTCGACTCGGTGGCGATCGAGACGGTGGCGGTGATCTTCATGCTGGCGGCAGGACTGAACTTCGCCACCCACTTCAGCGCGTTTCGCACGCGCTCCGTTGCCCCCTATCGCCAGGATCACGAAGTGCGGCTGTTCCTGATCGTCACGCTGGGCAGCGCGATCGGGCTCGCCCTCTACATCTGGAGCATGGGCGTGTACGACAGTCTCGCCACCGCGCTGCGCTACGCGCTGTTCAACACCGTGTCGATCGCCACCACCACCGGCTTCGCCAGCACCGACTACGCGCTGTGGCCGATGTTCGCCGGGCTGTGGATGCTCTTCCTGTCGAGCTTCGCCACCAGCGCCGGCTCCACCGGCGGCGGCATCAAGATGGTGCGCGCGGCCATCCTCTACCAGCAGGTGTACCGGGAGTTCATCCGCATCCTGCACCCGAACGCCTACACGCAGGTGAAGTTCGGCGGTGCCGTGGTGCCGAACCATATCGTGTTCGCGGTACTCGCCTTCCTGTTCGTCTACATCGCGATCATCGTCAGCCTGACCCTGGTGATGGTGGCCTCCGGCCTCGACGTGCTGACCGGCTTCACCGCGATCGTGGCGAGCGTCAACAACACCGGGCCGGGGCTGGGCGAGGTCGGGCCGGCGAGCAACTACCAGTCGCTCACCGACTTCCAGACCTGGGTCTGCACGTTCGCGATGCTGCTCGGGCGGCTGGAGCTGTTCACGCTGCTGATCGTGTTCACGCCCGTGTTCTGGAGGAAGTAGACGCGCGCGACCGTGCCGGCAAGCGTCTGCATCCAGGCCGCTGCCGCGCTGGCAGCCTTGACGCCGCGGCGGCGATCACCCCACCCGTGCGACAGACCGGTCATCGGCCGACCCGGTCCGTACCTCGGCTAGCATCGGTCATCCGGGTGATGGCGGACCTGCGTCTGCCACGCCGATGCCATCGAGCACTCCGTGTCCTGCGTCCAAGCCGCACCCTCGCCTGTCGAACGGGCATTGCCTGAAATGCCACTGCCGGCCGGCACGCGTGCGCGCGACGAAGCCCTGTCGCTGATCGAACGCGTGCGCCCCTCGGCCTACGCGCGCACCCGCAACCACATCGATGGCGCGGTAACGGGACTGTCGCCGTGCATCACCCACGGCGTCGTCACCCTGCACGAGGTGCTGGCCGGCGTGCTCGCGCGCGGCCCGCTGCCGGTGCAGCACAAGTTCGTCTACGAGCTGGGCTGGCGCGAGTACTTCCGCCACGTGTGGGCACACGACGGCGAGGGCATCCTGCGCTCGCTGCACGCGGGACCGCAGCCCGAGCCGGCGTACGCGCCGCGGCTGCCGGAAGATATCCGCGAGGCACGCACCGGCGTGCCGGCGATCGACGAGGCGGTGCGCACGCTCTACGCCACCGGCACGCTGCACAACCACGCGCGGATGTGGCTCGCGAGCTACGTCGTGCATCTGCGCCACGTGCACTGGCGCGCCGGAGCGGACTGGCTGGTGGCACACCTGTTCGACGGCGACCTCGCCAGCAACCACCTGAGCTGGCAGTGGGTGGCCGGCTCCGGCAGTCACAAGCCCTACCTGTTCAACGCGGAGAACGTCGCGCGCTACGCGCCGCACAGCTGGCACAGCGCCGGCACCATCGTCGATCAGCCCTACGAGGCACTCGACCGCATCGCGCGCGGCATGCCGGCGGCTGCGCCTGCCGATCGCACACGACCCGGCCGTCGCGCAGCCACCATCGTCG
>CANGUQ010000428.1 GCA_947456915.1 Betaproteobacteria bacterium | reverse complement strand
CGGCGCGCGTACGCCACCGGTTGCAGCGCGCACCGCCGATGCACCGATCGCCGCTCCAGCTGCTGTTCCCTCGACTGCCTGCGATTCCCTGTCCCGACCTGCGCCGAGCTGCGCGGCACTGCACCGAGAACCGATGAAAAGCCTGCTGATCCTCGCCCTGTCCATCCCCGCCGCCGTCACTGCAGTCGCTGCCGCACCCGTTCGCGCGCAGAGCGAGCCCGCGTGGCCGGCCAAACCGATCCGCCTCCTGGTCGGCTTTCCGGTCGGCGGAGCCGCCGACATCCTGGCGCGCCTGCATGCGGTGCGGCTGCAGGAGGCGCTCGGCCAGAGCGTGGTGGTCGACAACCGCGGCGGCGCAGGCGGGGTGATTGCCACCGAGATCGCCGCGCGCGCCGCTCCTGACGGCTACACGCTGCTGTTCACCTCGCTGCCGCACGTGATCAATCCGGCGCTCTACGGCAAGGTCGGCTATGACCCGATCCGCGACTTTCAGCCGGTGACGCTGCTGGTCAACGTGCCGCTGCTGATGGCCGTGAGCACGAACTTCCCGGCGAAGACGGTGAAGGACGTGATCGCACTGGCGAAGGCGAGCCCGGGTCGGCTCAACTACGGCTCGGGCGGCAACGGCAGCACCAGTCACCTGGCGATGGAGATGTTCAAGTCGATGGCGGGCGTGGACATCCAGCACATTCCGTACAAGGGCACCGGCCCCGCGATCACCGACCTGATCGCCGGGCAACTGAACCTCACCATTGCCAGCGTGGTACCGCTGATCCCGCAGGTGCGCGCGGGCAAGCTGCGTCCGCTCGCGGTGACCGGCCGCGCGCGCTCGGGTGCCCTGCCCGATGTGCCGACGATCGCCGAGTCGGGCGTGCCCGGCTACGACATGACCAACTGGTTCGGCATCGTGGCGCCGGCGGGGCTGCCCCGACCGATCCTCACCCGGCTCGACGAACTGCTGCGCGCGATGGTGGCGCGTCCGGACGTGCGCGAACTGTACGCAGCGCAGGGCGCCGATGGGGTCGGCGCAGGCCCTGAAGCATTCGCGAAGGTGATCCGGGCCGATCTGCCGAAGTGGGACAAGGTGGTACGCCAGTCGGGCGCCAGGGTGGATTGACCGCAGGACGGGCCGCCAGCACGCATATCCGGTGACGGACACAAAAAGGGGCCAGGCCCCTTTTTCCTTTTTCTCGCCCGGCCCGCCGCGGGCGCCCACGAGGGCTCGAAACTCCGCGCACCTTGAAGCTGACGGCTGGTGTGATGGGGGCACGGCAGTCAGGAAAAGGAGGTCCGGGAAAAAGGGGCCAGGCCCCTTATTCCTGGCCCCTTATTCCTTATTGCGGGCGCCTTGTTGCGTCTGGTTGGGGGCAGCGCTCCGTGGGGAAAAGGGGCCAGCCCCCATATTGAGTCGGGGAAAAAGGGGCGAGGCCCCATATTGAGTCTGCTTTGGGGGCAGCGCTTCATGGGTTGCGCCAGCGGGAGCGGCCCCCGCAGGCTCGAGCTGACGACTTGCGCGCAGGGGGGTTGGCAAGCGGCCGCGACGCCCCTATACTCCGCGGTCCTGTTTGCTGCGTTCCTGCCCGTCAACCCAATCTGATTGCTGCCCGCATGCCCAGTGTCCGCGTGAAAGAGAACGAGCCGTTCGAAGTAGCCTTGCGCCGCTTCAAGCGTACGATCGAGAAGACCGGTCTGCTGACCGAATTGCGTGCGCGCGAGTTCTACGAAAAGCCGACCTCCGAGCGCAAGCGCAAGCTGGCGGCAGCCGTGAAACGGCACTACAAGCGCGTGCGCAGCCAGCTGCTTCCCCCGCGCCTGTACTGACGCTGGCGCAACTACCGGCACCCCGGCCCACGCCGAGTGCCCACGCTGACGGCGGCCTCTGGCCGCCGTTTCGTTTCCGTATCCCCGGTACGGAAACGCGAGAGATGAGGCCGGAAAAACGGGCCCGGAAAAAGGGGCCAGGCCCCTTTTCGGTGCGCCCCCTTTCGGGGTTCCTTTTCCGCAACAGCCCGCTCGCTCCGCCCGGCAGTGCTCGAAAAGGGGCCAGGCCCCTTTTTTCGGAAGCGTGCGAAAAGGCGTGCGAAAAGGGGCCTGGCCCCTTTTTGCGGGCCCTTTTCTGCGACGGTGACACACGCGCCGGTGGCTGTCACACAATGGCAGGTGTGGATACCGCGACCCGTTGTGCTTTCGAGGAACGACGATGTCCCTTCGCCAGACTCTGCAGGACGACATGAAGACCGCGATGCGTAATCGCGAATCCGAGCGGCTCGGTGCGCTGCGGCTGTTGTGGGCGGCCGTCAGGCAGCGCGAGGTCGATGAGCGCAAGGATCTGACCGACGCCGAAATCACCGCTGTCATCGACCGGATGCTCAAGCAGCGCCGGGATTCGATCGCGCAGTTCGAGCAGGGCGGACGTGCCGATCTCGCGCAGAAGGAAGCTGCCGAAGCGGCGGTGCTGCAGGCCTACATGCCGCAGGCGATGAGCGCGGCCGAGATCGAGGCCGCGATCGGGGCTGCGATCGCGCAGACCGGCGCTGCCGGCCCGGCGGGTATCGGCAAGGTGATGGCAGTGCTGAAGCCGGCGCTCGCCGGACGCGCGGATCTCGCGCAGGTGTCTGCGGCGGTCAAGGCCCGGCTGGCTTGATCCCGCAGTCGTTCATCCAGGATCTGCTCGCGCGCGCCGACATCGTCGACGTCGTCGAGCGACACGTGCCGCTCAAGCGCGAGGGCACGAATCACGTCGCCTGCTGTCCGTTCCACAACGAGAAGTCGCCCTCGTTCAAGGTCAGTCAGCCCAAGCAGATCTACAAGTGCTTCGGCTGCGGCGTGAGCGGCAATGCGATCGGCTTCCTGATGGCCTACAACGGGCTGGAGTTCGTGGAAGCGGTGAAGGCGCTGGCCGAGCAGCTCGGCGTCCCGGTGCCGGAGGAGCCCTGGCGCGGCGGCTCGCGCGGCGGCGGCGACGACGACTCGGCGGCGGAAGCCACGGCGCGGCTGCAGGAGTACCTGCGGGAAGCGACGCGCTACTACCGCGAGCAGTTGAAGCGCCATCCGCAGGCGATCGACTACCTGCAGGGCCGCGGGCTGTCCGGCGAGATCTGCGCGCGCTTCGCCATCGGCTACGCGCCACCGGGCTGGCAGAACCTCGAGCAGGTGTTCGCCAACTACACTTCGCCGGAGCTCGATCAGGTCGGGCTGGTCGTCACCAGCGAGGCAGGACGACGCTTCGATTTCTTCCGCAACCGCATCATGTTTCCGATCCTCAATCAGCGCGGCGTGATCGTCGGCTTCGGCGCGCGCGTGATCGATCCGCAGGATCAGCCGAAGTACCTGAACACCCGCGAGACGCCGCTGTTCGACAAGGGGCGCGAGCTGTACAACCTGTTCGCCGCCCGCCGCGCGATCCGCGAAGCGGGCCGGGTGCTGGTGGTCGAAGGCTACATGGACGTGGTAGGACTCGCCCAGCACGGCATCGGCTACGCGGTGGCGGCACTGGGCACGGCGACGACGCCGGTACACGTGCAGAAACTGCTGCGCCAGACCGACAACATCGTGTTCGCCTTCGATGGCGATGCCGCCGGCCGCCGTGCGGCCTGGCGCGCGCTGGAAAACAGCCTCGCGCAGGTGGTCGACGGCAAGAACCTGTCGTTCCTGTTCCTGCCCCAGGGCGAGGATCCGGACAGTTTCGTGCGCAAGCACGGACGCGCTGCGTTCGACGCGCTGATCGGTGAGGCGCTGCCGCTGTCAGGTTTTCTCGTGCGCGAACTCAGCCAGAACAGCGATCTGCGCAGCGACGAAGGCCGTGCACGGCTGTTGCGCGACGCTCGGCCGCTGGTCGCGCAACTGCAGCAGGCGCCGTTGCTGGCGGCGATGCTGCGCAGGCGTTTCGCCGAGCTGGGCGGGCTGACGGTGGCGGAACTGGAAGGTCACTGGCGCGGCGCAGGTCAGGAGGGGCGCGGCGAGGTCGCGGGCGCAGGTGCCGAGCGGCCGGCGCGCGGCGGTGCCGGACGCCTGGACGG
>CANGUQ010000427.1 GCA_947456915.1 Betaproteobacteria bacterium | reverse complement strand
TGCGCGATTTCAACGAGGGCAGCGGCGTGACCGCGCTGACGCTGGAGCACTATCCGGGCATGACCGAGAAGTCGCTCTCGCGCATCGTCGCCGAGGCGCAGTCGCGCTGGCCGCTGCAGGACGCACTGATCGTGCACCGCGTGGGCACGCTGCGCCCGTCCGACCAGATCGTGCTGGTGGTCACGCTGAGCGCTCACCGCGAGGCGGCGCTGGCCGCGTGCGCGTTCATCATGGACTACCTGAAGACGCAGGCGCCGTTCTGGAAGAAGGAGAACACGGCTGCCGGCGAGCGCTGGGTCGAAGCGCGGTCGAGCGACGATCTGGCCGCGGCGCGCTGGCACGCGGATGCAGACCCTGATGCCGCGGCGACCGCGGCAGGGGCGGGTGCCGTGCCCGCGAGCGACGCTCGCGCATGAGCGCGAGCGGGCTGCTCGCCGTCGGCGCAGGCGCAGCCCTCGGCGCATGGCTGCGCTGGCTGCTCGCGAGCGTGTGGAATCCGGCATTCGCGCCGATCCCGCTGGGCACGCTCGCGGCGAACGTGATCGGCGGGTTCCTGATCGGGGCGATCGCCGAGTGGCTCGGCCGCAATGCGGGGCTCCCGCCGGAACTGCGGCTGTTCCTGATCACTGGCTTTCTCGGCGGGTTGACCACGTTCTCCACGTTCTCTGCCGAGACTGCCGCGCTGCTCGAGCGCGCCCATTACGGGTGGGCGGGGGTGCTGATCGCGCTGCACGTGATCGGCTCGGTGACGGCCACGCTTGCCGGCACGGCGCTCGTACGCGCTGCGGCGCACTGACCGGTACGGCGACCATGCACGAGACGATCACGCCGTGGCTCGGGCACGAATTCATCAGCCTGTGCGCGGAGGCCCCGCCGCACACGTGTGCCGCGACCGAGACGCGCGAACTGCTGGCGCTGATGGATGCGCGGCTGCGTGCGCACGGCCTGTCGCTCGCCGACACCGTGCGTACCCGGCTGTGGGCGCGCGACATGCAGGCCTGGGCTCCGGCGGTGCAGGCGCGGGCACAGGTGCTCGCTGGTCCGGCGCGGTCGGTCAGTTCCAGCCACATCCGTCCCTCGCGCTTCGCCTCTCCCGCGCAGATCTCGCTCGATCTGCTGGCGATGCGTCCGCTCGCTCCCGGCTCGCGCAAGCACTGCGTCGAGTACGAGCCGCCGACGATCGTCCTGCGATCGCTCGTGCGCGAGGGCGTGCTGTTCATCTCCGGCAACACGGTGGTGCTGCCGAGCTTCGACGAGCAGCTGCCGGTGATCGTCGAGCGCATCGGCGCCACGCTCGCGCTGGCCGGTTCGTCGTGGCAGCGGGTGGCGCGCGCCTCGTTCTTCCTGCACCACTCGCAGGACATGGCGCACCTGCGCGCGAGCCTGCGCCGGCTGCTGCCGTGCGAACTCTCCGGCAGCGAGTTCGCGTGGGTCGATACGCGGCAGGGCAAACTCATCGAGATCGAGATCACGGCGGAGGTGTGAGGTGAGGACAGGGATGCGCGAGGTGAGCACGGGCATGCGGCGGGCGGCGGAGCCGGGGAATGCATCGCGAGCGGGCACGCCGCGCGGGGTACGCACGCTGGCGTGGGTCGCCCCGATCGCGATCGCGTGCTCGCTGGGGGCGGCGAGTTCGGCCCGTGCGCAGTCCGACTTCCCGAACCGGCCGGTGCGCATCGTCGTGCCGCAGGCCGCCGGCGCGAGCATCGACATCGCCGCGCGCATCGTCGGCCAGCGCATGCAGGACGGGCTCGGCCAGCCGGTGGTGATCGAGAACCGTCCCGGCGCGAACGCCATCATCGGCATGGAGTTCGTCGCCAAGGCGAAGGGCGACGGTTACACGCTGGTGATCGCGCCGCCGTCGGCGATCGCGATCAACCCGCTGGTGTTCAAGCAGCTGCCCTACGATACGTTGCGCGACTTCGCCCCGGTGTCGCAGGTCACCGGAATCACGTTCGTCGTCGTCGTCAATCCGGCGCTGCCGGCACAGTCGCTGAAGGATCTCGCCGCGATCGCGCGCAAGCGGCCGGGTGAACTCCCGTACGGGTCGGCCGGCGTCGCCAACATGAATCACCTGTCGGGCGAGCTGTTCAGCCAGCTGAACGCGGTGAAGATGCTGCACGTGCCGTACAAGGGCGAGACCCCGGCGGTCACCGAACTGATCGCCGGCAACAACGCGGTGATGTTCACCACGCTGCCCTCGGTGCTGCCGTTCATCCGGTCCGGCAAGCTGCGTGCGATCGCCACGCTGGGCGCGCAGCGCTCGCCGGTGCTGCCCGACGTGCCCACCGCTGCGGAGTCGGGTATGGCCGGGATCGGCAGTTCCGGCTGGACCGGACTGCTCGCGCCGGCGGGCACGCCCGCCGATGCCGTCGCGCGTCTGCATCGCGAGGTGGCGCGCGTGGTCAAGCTGCCCGAGGTGGCCGACGCACTGGCGAAGCAGGGCGCCGATCCGGTGGGCAGCACCCCGGAGCAGTTCACCGCCTTCATCCGCAGCGAGATCGCCAAGTGGCAGAAGGTGGTCCGGCAGTCCGGCATCGAGCTCACGCCTTGAACGGGCGGCGGTGTTCGCGCCCGGGGCAGCGTCCCCGCAGCGGTCGATGAGCACGCCCGCTTTCGACGTCGCGCTGCGGCTGATCGTCTCCCGGGGCGAGGTGCCGCCCGCCTCGAACGAGGTCGCGGTGCGCACCCGGCGCCGGCTCGCGGCCGCATTCGAAACGCTCGGACACACCAGCGATGCGCTCGCCGCCGGCGAGGCAGAGGACCTGATCTGGGCGCTGTGGACCTCGCACGACGACAGCGACGCGGAAGCGCGGCTGGACCGGGCAATTCGCCACATCGCCGCGCGCGAGTTTGCGCCTGCGCTCGCGCTGCTCGACGCGCTGCTCGCCGAACGGCCCGAATACGTCGAGGCGTGGAACAAGCGCGCCACCCTGTTCTTTCTGATGGAGCGCGATCACGAGAGCGTGGCCGACATCATCCGCACGCTCGAACTCGAACCGCGGCACTTCGGCGCGCTGTGCGGCTTCGCGCAGATCTGTCTGCGTCACGGCCGGCGGGCCGAAGCGCTGACCGCGTTCGAGGCGGCGCTGGCCGTGAACCCGCACATGGCAGGCGCACGGGTGGCGGTGGAGTCACTGAGCGGCGAGTTCGGGTCGACTGCCCACTGACGCACCGGCCGCCACGCGCCGGGTCGCTGTGCCGGGACTCGCCGCGACAGCAGGTCGCCGCAGCCCGCGCCGTTGCGGCGCCGCGCAGCGACTGCGCAGGCGCGCCGCGCGCGCTCAGCCGTTGAGCAGGGCCCGCACCTTCAGGCTCACTTCCGAGGCGGTGAGTCCGGCGAGCGCACCGCGGGTGCACTGGTCGGCGGCGATCGCATCGGCGGCTGCACCGTGCACGCTGACCCCGCCGAGCAGCGCTGCTTCGGCGTGCAGCCCCTGCGCGAGCAGGCCGGCAATCACGCCAGTCAGGGTGTCGCCCATGCCCGCACTCGCCATGCCGGGGTTGCCACTCGCGTGCACGAACCAGCGCGTACCCGAGTCGAGCGCGCTGATGCTGCCGCATCCCTTGAGCACCACCGAGGCGCGCAGTTCGCGCGAGAGCGCGCAGGCGGCGGCGATGCGGTCGGCCTGCACGCAACGGCTGTCGCCGCCGAGCAGCCGCGCCGCCTCCGCCGGATGCGGGGTGAGGAGGGTTGGCGCGGTGCGCGCGAGCAGGGCCGCCCGCAGCGCGGGCAGGCGGGCGATCAGATTCAGCGCATCGGCGTCGAGCACGAGCGGCAGCGGACGCCCGAGCGCCCAGTCGAGAGCCGTGTACGACTCCGGGGTGTCGCCGAGGCCCGGCCCGACTGCAAGCACGCCCAGCCCGTCCAGCCGCGGCAGTTCGTGCCAGGCGCGCAGCATCAGTTCCGGCTGCAGCGGATCGACGCGAGGCCCGTCCTCGTCGATCAGCCCCACGCTCACCCGGCCAGCGCCGCTGAGCAGGGCCGCACGCGCGGCGAGCAGCGCCGCTCCGACCATGCCC
>CANGUQ010000426.1 GCA_947456915.1 Betaproteobacteria bacterium | reverse complement strand
GGTGCTCGACACCGCTCGCGCACATGCGGCGAGCTATCGCTTCCGGCTGGCGATCGAGCCCGCGGCGCTGCTCGAACCCGGCTATCGCGTCGACGCGGCGGCATTCGCCCGCGTGCGCGCCGAGCAGCAGGCACTGATCGCGCCGCGCACGCCCCGACTGTCGGTCAACGACTGGTTCGAGCTCGGCACGCGTTTTCACGCCACACTGGTGCAGGCCTGCGGCAATCCGTTCTTCATCGAAGCAAGCCAGCGCGCGAACCGCCTGCGCCGCCTGATCGTCTATCGCCCCTTCCGCCACCGAGCAGACACGCGCGCCTTCGTCGCAGCCGCGCGCGAACATCTGCGCCTGCTCGACCTGATCGAAGCGGGCGAGCGCGTGCGTGCCGCGCGGCTGCTGCGTACGCACCTGGAGGACATTCGCGAAGTCAAGGCCGATCTGCTGAGCAGCGGCGCAATCACCGCGCCGGATCCCGCTCGCTCCCGGAGCATGGGCGGCGGCAGCGCGCACCTGGCGCTTGCGCCACACTTCTGAGCGTACGCGCACGCAACCGTGTCTGCAGCCTCGATTGCCGCCGCGGGGGCGTGCGGCAGCGACCTGCCGGCGTGCGCGTGCCCCGGCGCTGCGCACCCTTCGCCACGATGGCACACTAGCGCGGTGCAACCACCAGCCGTCCGCCGATGAGCCCGCTATTTGCGCCGCCGCCGCGCATCACCGCCGAGGTGTTCGCCGAACTGCCGTCCGCACTGCGCAAGAGCGGCATCTCCGCGCAGCGCCTCGCCACCGGGCGCAGCGTGCCGCGCCACGGCTGTTTTCTCGAAGGACCGTCGTTCGATCTCGCCGGCAATCTCTACGTGACCGACATACCGTTCGGGCGCGTGTTTCGCATCGATCCGGCAGGCACCTTCACCACCGTGCTCGAGTACGAGGGCGAACCCAACGGGCTGAAGATCCACCGCGACGGTCGGCTGTTCATCGCCGACTATCGCAACGGCCTGCTCGAAGCCGACGCCGCAAGCGGTGCCATCCGCACGATCGTCTCTGGCTACAACAGCGAGCGGTTTCGCGGGCTGAACGATCTGGTGTTCGCCGACAACGGTGATCTGTACTTCACCGATCAGGGGCAGAGCGGCCTGAACGACCCGAGCGGGCGCGTGTTCCGGCTGACCGCCGCGGGCCGCCTGGACCTCGTCGCCACGCACGTCCCGAGCCCGAACGGACTCGTGCTGGCGAACGATCAGCGCACTCTCTATCTGGCGGTGACGCGGGCGAACGCGATCTGGCGGCTGCCGCTCACCCCGGACGGCACCGTGACCCGCATGGGCGTGTTCATCCAGATGTCGGGGGGACGCGGCCCCGACGGGGTGGCGATCGACGACGACGACGGCCTCGCCATCGCGCATCCGGACATGGGCTGCGCCTGGCTGTTCGACCGGCGCGGCGAGCCGCGTCTTCGCATCGACTCTCCGGCGAGCGACATCGTCACCAACATCGCCTTCGGCGGGGCACAGCGGCGCATGCTCTACATCGTCGATTCCGAGGGCGGCTGCGTGCTGCGTGCGCCGGTCCCGGTCGCCGGGCGCGCGATGTATTCGCATCGCTGAGGCCGGGTCACCGCCGCACGCGTGCCGCGTGAACCCCGTCTCCGGCTCCAGCCCCGACTCCACCGACGACACGCTCGCGGGTGCCTCGGTCGCGCGGACGATGCGTGCCCTCGCCCACCTGCCGCACTGCGGCCACGCACCGATCCTCGCCGACATCCGCTTCCTGCGCGACGCGCTGGGCTTCAGCCGCGACGTGTACGGGCGCTGCGGACCGGTGTCGCGCGGCGTGCTGTTCGCGCGGCCGCAGGTGCTGCTGATGTCGGCGCAGGCGATCGAGGGCGTGCTGTTCGACCGCGACGGTACGTTCTCCGCAAAGGCGGGGTGGGGCCCGCTGCTCGGCAGGCTGTTTCCCGGTGGCCTGATCGTGCGCGACGGCGAGGATCATCGCCGACACCGGCGACTGATGCTGCCCGCGCTGCGCCGCGAGGAACTCGCGAAGCACACCGCACGGATGGCCCCGGCGATCGACGCCGCGGTCGACGGCTGGATCGAGCGCGGCTGGATCGAGATGCATCGCGAACTCAAGCGGCTCACCCTGTCGCTCGCAATCGACGTGTTCCTCGGTGTGCGGCTGCGCGAGGAGATCGACGCGCTGCATCGCGACCTCGACGCGATCGTCGAAGCCGCGGCCGCGATCGTGCGCCTGCCGGTGCCCGGCACCGTGTGGACACGCGGGCTCGCTGCGCGCCGCCGCGCCGCTGCCTTCCTGCACACGCAGATCGCGCAGCGCCGGCGCACCCCTGGCGAGGACCTGTTCTCGCAACTGTGCGTGCAGGCGGGGGGGCGTCCGGACTCCCCGCGCACCGACGATCCGGAGAGCGCGACGGCCCGGACCCGCTCGGGCCCGGCGGGCGGCTTCACCGACCAGGAACTGGTCGATCACATGATCTTCCTGCTGATGGCGGCGCACGACACCACCACGAGCGCGCTGACCACCACCGTGATGTCGCTCGCGCTGCATCCGCAGTGGCAGGAGCACCTGCGCGACGAGGTTCGCGTGCAGGCCGGCAGCGCCGGGCGCGACGCTTCGCAGGCAGCGGACATCGACCAACTGGGGCGCCTCGACCTCACGTGGCAGACGCTGCGCGAGGCGCTGCGGATGTATCCGCCGATCCCGACCATCGCGCGTGCGACGACCCGCGCGGTCGAACTGCACGGCCAGCGTATCCCCGCGGGTACCCAGGTCACCGTGTTTCCGCTGCTGGTGCAGCGCGACCCGCAGTGGTGGACCGACCCCGACCGGTTCGACCCCGAGCGCTTCGGCCCCGCACGCGCAGAACACAAGCGCCACCCGTGCGCGTGGACGCCGTTCGGCGGCGGCGCTCACATGTGCCTCGGGATGAACTTCGCCGAACTGCAGGCGAAGATCGTGCTGCGGACAATGCTCGCGAGGTCGCGCTGGCAGATCGCGCCGGGGTATCGTCACGATTACGCGTTCGCGCCGATCGGCAAGCCCAGGCACGGACTGCCTATCACCCTGCACCGACCATGAGGACTGCGCAATGGACATCCGCATCACGTTCTGTGGCGCCTGAGGCTACCAGGCGCGGGCCGCCAGTCTGGCGGCCGAATTGCAGCGAGAACTCGGCGCGGCCACGACCCTGACGAAGTCGAGCGGGGGCGTGTTCGAGGTCGAAGTCGACGGCAGGCTCGTCTACTCGAAGCACGCGATCGGGCGCTTTCCGCGCGACGGGGAGGTACTGGCCGCGATCAGGCGAAACGGGTGAATCAGCGCTGCGCCGGATGCGTGCAGTGCGGCAGGTGGCGCGCGCGTTGCGCGAGGTCGACGACCCGCACGTGCCTGCCTGCGCCTGCCGGGGCTGTACGTTTCACCGCACCGCGACGCCTCTCGCTCCACGTTGCAGGCCGCAGGGAAGGAGCGATATCGCGACAGGCCGCATTCGCCTCGAAGTCGGTCTGCCCGCCTCCACCTGCAGCCAGGCAGTGAAGGTCGGCGGCCCCGGGCGCGAGGACATGGTGCGCCGGACCGGCGACGGTGCTGCCGACGCAGTTCGCCGGAACGCAGTCCATCGATGCGTCACTACCTGCCAGCACGCCGATGCTGCCCGCAATGCGGCGGCCCGGTCAGCAGAGTGAACCGGGAGATCGACGGGACCGACATCGCGCCGTACCTGCTGCCTGCGGACGTGCCTTTCCTGCTGCTCTTCGGAGCATGCGTGCTGGCCGGCATGTTCGATCTGCTCGCCGGTATCGTCGCGGCGTCGTGTCTGGGTCTGCTCTACTTCGCCTGCGCAAGATCGCGAGCGGTCTACCGCTGCGAGCCCTGCGGCACGACCTTCCGGCGCTCCACGCTGGCCCGAGCACGCCCGGGCAGCGATTGATCCGATGATCGTGCGGGGCCGGTCGCGCGGCGAGCGACGCAAACGCGACACTCACGGCGACGCCGAGGTAGCCGACATCACCCTGCGCGCGAT
>CANGUQ010000425.1 GCA_947456915.1 Betaproteobacteria bacterium | reverse complement strand
GAGCAGCGCACCAGCCGCGGCGGCCGCAAGAGCACCGTGGCGACGATGACCGAGATCTACCACTTCCTGCGCCTGATGTTCATGAAGCTGGGCACGCAGTACTGCCCCGACTGCAACGTGGCGATCGAGCCGCAGAGCTTCGATGCGGTCGCCGCCCAGGTGATGCGCGACTACCGCGGACAGAGCATCGGCGTGCTGGCGCCGCTGGTGGTCAACCGCAAGGGCATCTACACCGATCTCGCGGCCTGGGCGTCGGCGCGCGGCCATACGCACCTGCTGGTGGACGGACAGTTCGTCACCACCAGCCCGTGGAAGCGGCTCGACCGGTTCAAGGAACACACGATCGAACTGCCGATCGCGGACATCCGCGTCGCACCCGAGACCGAACCCGCGCTGCGCGCGCTGCTGCAGGCGGGCCTGGACCAGGGCAAGGGCGTCGTGCATGTGATGGCCGACCTGGACGCACTCGACGGTGCGATGCGCGGCGGCCAGAAGAGCGCCCTGCTGGCGACCCGTTCCTTCTCGGTGCGGCGCGCCTGCCCGAGCTGCGGCACCAGCTTCGCGGAGCTCGATCCGCGGCTGTTCTCGTTCAACTCGAAGCACGGCTGGTGTGCCGGCTGCCTCGGCACCGGCGTCGCCTTCCGCCACTACAAGGCGGACGAGGATGCGAGCCTGGAGACCGAGGACCGCCGGCTGGACAGCTTCCTGGACGACCAAGCCGCCGATGGCGATCTGGAGGACTGCAAGGCCTGCCACGGCGAACGGCTGAACCCGATCGCGCGCAACGTGCGCTTCCGCGGACGGTCGATCTCGGCCACCACCACCGGCTCGGTCGATGCGCTGTCCGCGATGTTCGAAGCGCTGGTGCTCGATGCCCGCGAGGGCGAGATCGCGCGCGACGTGCTCTCCGAGATCCGTTCGCGGCTGGCCTTCCTGCGCGATGTCGGCCTCGGTTACCTCGGCCTCGACCGCGCCTCGCCGACGCTGTCCGGTGGCGAGGCACAGCGCATCCGGCTGGCAGCGCAGCTCGGGTCGAACCTGCAGGGCGTCTGCTACGTGCTGGACGAGCCGACCATCGGCCTGCATCCGCGCGACAACCGGGTGCTGCTCGACATGCTCGAGCGGCTGGCCGGCAAGGGCAACACGCTGCTGGTGGTCGAGCATGACGAGGAGACCATCCGACGGGCCGACCATGTGATAGACCTCGGCCCGGGTGCCGGCGTGCGCGGTGGCGAAGTCGTCGCGCAGGGCACGGCGGCGGAGCTCTGCGCATCGCCCGCCTCGATCACCGGCCGCTTCCTCAACGAACCGTTGCGGCATCCGGTTTCCCCGCGGCGCCCGATCGACGACGCAACGCCGTCGCTGCATGTCGTCGGTGCGCATCGGCACAGCCTGCGCGAGGTCGACGCGCGGTTCCCGCTCGGCCGGCTGACCGTGGTCACCGGCGTTTCCGGCAGCGGCAAGTCGACGCTTGCGCGCGAGGTGCTGCTCGCCAACCTGGCCGGTGCAGTGACGGCACGCCGTGAACGCCGCGCGCCGTCCTGGGACGGCGTGCGCGGGATCACCGGCGCCGACCTCGTCGGCCGCGTGCTGGAAGTCGACCAGACACCGATCGGCAAGACACCGCGCTCCTGCCCGGCGACCTACATCGGCTTCTGGGATGCGATCCGCCGGCTGTTCGCCGAGACCAGCGAGGCGCGCATGCGCGGCTATGCGCCGGCGCGCTTCTCGTTCAACACCGGCGACGGCCGCTGCCCGGCCTGCGAAGGTGCCGGCGTGCAGCGGGTCGAGATGAGCTTCCTGCCCGACGTGAAGGTGCCCTGCGAGAGCTGCCGCGGGCTTCGCTTCAACCCGGCCACCCTGTCGGTGACGTTCAAGGAGCGGTCGATCGGCGACGTGCTGCAGATGAACGTCGAGCAGGCCGTCGAGTACTTCGCCGCACATCCGTCGATCCGTGCGCCACTCGAGCTGCTGGAAAGCGTCGGGCTCGGCTATCTCACGCTCGGCCAGCCCAGCCCCACGCTGTCCGGGGGCGAGGCGCAGCGCATCAAGCTGGTGACCGAACTGGCGAAGGCCCGCGTCGGCGACGTGCGCGATGCGGCACGCCGGCCCGGCCGGGGCGGTGCGGATGCGCACACCGTCTATGTGCTCGACGAACCGACCGTGGGGCTGCACATGGCCGACGTCGAGAAGCTGATCCGCGTGCTGCACCGGCTGGTGGATGCCGGCAACACGGTGGTAGTGATCGAGCACAACCTCGACGTCTGGGCAGAGGCGGACTGGATCATCGACCTCGGGCCCGAGGGAGGCGACGGCGGCGGCCGCATCGTCGCGCAGGCGCCACCGGAAGTCGTGGCGCTCGATTCGCGCTCGCATACCGGCCGCATCCTCGGCGAGTTCCTGCGCGAGCGGTCGAACTGACCGGTAGCGACCCGGCCCCGATCGGCCAGGTCCGACGCTCAGCGCAGCAGCGCGATCAGGATGATGATCGGTATCGGGATGCCGAGAAGCCAGAGCAGGATGGATCGCATGGTGTGTCCTCCGTGGTTGCAGGGGGGCGCGCGCGGATGGCTTGTCAGTCGTCGCGCTGCCGCCCGCCGTAGATGCCGGCGAGGGTCGCGACGAACGCACCGACGAGCAACGAGATGAACATCCAGAGCGTCGTCTTCGCCGACGCCTTGCGTGCCCGGTCGGCCGCCTCGCGCGCTGCAGCCGCCGCCTCGCGCAGCCGGGTCTGGATGCTCGCGTGGATGGCACCCGCCCGTGCTTCGGCCTGCTCGGGCGTGATGCCGGTGCGCTCGGCGATCATCCGCCCGAGGTGGCGCCGATCCGGCTGTGGCAGTTCCCCGCTCAGCGCCGTGTTCATGATGATCCGCCGCACCTCGCGCACCTCGCGCTCGGTCACTGGCGGGCGCTGCACCGCAGCCGTCGCGTCGACGGCCGGGGCGTCGGTGGCCGGCCGGAACAGGGCGTCGAGCAGGTAGTCAGTTCCCGCATCGCCGGCGCCCTCGCTGTCTCCGCGGATTCCCGGAAGCAGGCTGCCGGCTGCACCCGTTCCACCGGCGATCGAGGCGATCGCGGAAGTGAGCAGCGCTGCGGTGGCCAGGGTTGCCACGGCCCACGCGAGGAAGCCATGCGCGCTGTCGCGGAAATGCACTTCATCGGGATGCAACTGCAGCCAACGGGTGCGCAGGCGCCCGGCAAGGTAGCCACCGAGCGCGGAGGCGAACAACTGGGTCAGCGTGAGCCAGGCGATCGCCGACAGGCCGAGGGTAGTGGCGCTCGCTCCCTGGTTGGCCCAGGGCGAAACGACGGAGAAGCCCAGGCCCAGGCCGAGCAACGTGAGGATCAGGGCAAGCGCCGCTGCACCAGCGGCGCCGGCGAGGACCGCCCCCCATGAAACGGCGCCGGGCGCGGGCGGTGCGCTCGCGGGGTTGGCAGGAAAGTCGACGGGCATGCCCGAAGCTGGGTTGGCCATGGGTGTTCTCCGATGTGTTGTCGGGTACCGGCGCGCGTCGATGCTGCGATCCGCCCACCCTGCCGAGCGCAGGCGGCGTGCCCGCCGCGCGGCAGGGGCGGTCCGGATCGGGTATCCTCCACGCAGGCGACGTGTGCCATGTTCCGGTTGCACACGGCCCGCCTGCCCTCCCCCGGGGCGTACCGTGGATGCAGGACCCGATTCCACGGCATCTCGTCCGGCGTCGCCGAGCCCGCTCGCTGCCACGCCACGATCCCGGCGGAAGGTTCTTTCCGAAACGCTGTCGTCCTGAACCGGTACGAAGGAACATACCTTCGCGGGCCGATGCATTCAGGAGATTCACATCAGTACGACATTCAACGACCTCGGGCTGGTCCCCGAACTGCTGCGCGCCATCGCCGACCAGGGCTACACCGAAGCGACGCCGATCCAACTGCAGGCGATCCCGGTGGTGCTCGCCGGGCGCGACCTGCTCGGTGCGGCGCAGACCGGAACCGGCAAGACCGCCGGCTTCACGCTGCCACTGCTGCAGCTGCTGTCGTCACGGCCGCGCAACGGCAACGCCCCGCGTTGCCTGAT
>CANGUQ010000424.1 GCA_947456915.1 Betaproteobacteria bacterium | reverse complement strand
TCGCCGCGCCGGCGATCGACGCCGACAGCGTGGAAATCCGCGGCGCGCCGGTGCCGCTCGATGCGCGGCGCAGTTGCTTCGTGCGCGCAGCCAATGCGGTCGACGGCTGCGCAATCACGCTGCCGATGGGCCTGTATCCGCGCGAACGCGTGCCGGCGGGGCTGCACCTGCTCGCGCCGGGCGGGGCTGAATCCCTGCTGCTCGCCACGGCACGAGAAGTGGTACAGGCGCTGCCGCCGGCACCGCGTCCACCGCTCGCCACCGGTTAGCGCCGACATGGCTACCGCCCCCGTGCACCAGCAACCCGCCCGCACCGACGCAGGTGCCGGTGGATGCGCTGCACCGCGCCCGACGGCACGTTTCTTGCACCGCGCAGACGCGGCGCAGCGCCATGACGTCTGCGCCGGAGCTCACCCGACCCCGCGGCCGATCCAGGAGATTTCCGTCGTGCATCCTCGCGTTTCACCCGCAGTTCCTGCCCCACGGGCGTACTTCGCGGCGGCGTCCGCGCTCGCCGGTACCTTCGTCGCCTGCACCGTGGCTGGTGTGTTCTCCGCCACGGTGCTGCTGCACGCACCGACGGCCAGCGCACAGGCGCAGTCGTTCCCGGCGCGCCCGCTGCGCATCGTGGTGCCCTACGCCAGCGGGTCGTCGGATGTCTCGGCGCGCCTGCTCGCACCGAAACTGAGCGAATCGCTGAAGCAGCCCGTGCTGGTGGACAACCGGCCGGGCGCCGACGGCCGCATCGGCACGCAGTACGTGGCGCGTGCGAATCCGGACGGTCACACGCTGCTGTCGATCCTCACCACCCACGCGATCGCAGGCAGCCTGATGAAGCTGCCGTACGACTCGATCAACGACTTCACGCCGATCGCCGCGATGTCGGTGGCCGAACTGGGCATGGGCGTGCACCCGAGCGTGCCGGCGTCGAGCCTGCAGGAATTCATCGCCTGGGGCAGATCGCTGCCCGCGCCGCTCACCTACGCGACGACGCAGATCGGCGGCAACCAGCATCTGGCCGGCGAGCTGTTCACGCTGATCACCGGCGTGAAGATGACGGCCGTCCCGTACAAGGGTGGGGGCGAAGCCATGGCGGCGCTGCTCGGCGGCCACGTCAACATGTACTTCGGCTCGATGGCGAGCATGAACCCGGTGTTCCGCTCAGGCAAGGTGCGGCCGATCGCGGTCACCGGGTCGAGCCGCGATCCGGAGTTCCCGTCGATGCAGACCTTCGCCGAAGGCGGCATGCCCGGACTCGACATCAGGCTCTGGTACGGGATGATCGCGCCGGCCGGCGTGCCCCGGGACGTGGTCGAGCGGCTGTCGTCGCTGATCGTGAGCTACTCGGATCAGCCGGACTTCCGCGCCGCGCTCGCCAAGCAGGGCATGAACCCGATGCCGATGACCTCGGCCCAGTTCGGCAAGTTCCTGCGCCAGGAGAGCACGCGCTACGCCGACATCGTCAAGCGGGCGAACATCAGGATCGATCCCTGAGCGAAGGCGCGTGCCGCCCCGATCGGCGGCCGCGGCACGGGTGCTCCACTGCCACAGGACCTCTGCACGGGCGGGCCGCGCTACTCCAGTTCCACCGTCCGTCCCAGCCCGCGCCGTGCGCCCTCGCGCCAGGCATGTGCGGCGAAGGCGACATCGCCGATCGCCATGCCCTGGATCAGCGCCATGATCCGCTCCTGGGGCGAGCGGCGCCCGGGGCGACTGCCGGCCACCACTTCGCACGCCAGTGCGTCGACGCGTGCGGCGAACGTGGCACGCGAGAAGTGGCCTTGCGCGATCCACGCGCCGCCATCGCCCATCTCGGCGGCGAAGTCCACGTCGTCGACGATCAGCCGCGCGCACTCGCCCAGTACCGGGAAGTCGACCTCGTTGTAGCTGCCCATCGAGCACACGACCGCTCCGGGCGCCAGCGTGCCCGCGTGCACCAGCGGCGAGGCTGACTCCGTCAGCGTGATCACCAGGCCGGCGCCGTCGACCGCCTTGCGCGCGTCGGGCTCGCTGCGCATCGGCGCCGGCACCTGCTGCGCGTGCGCGTCGACGAACGCCTGCATGCTCTGCACGCGCCGCGAACACACGCGCAGCTCGGCGAGCTGCAGCACGTGCGCGAGCATCGGTACGATCTCGTGG
The DNA here is from genome assembly GCA_947456915.1 of Betaproteobacteria bacterium. GTDB lineage: Bacteria > Pseudomonadota > Gammaproteobacteria > Burkholderiales > CAIKXV01 > CAIKXV01. The sequence continues at coordinate 1,943 of CANGUQ010000424.1, read as the reverse complement.
GCGATGCCGCCGGTACCGAACAGCGTCACCACCTGCGGGCCGGCGTTGACCAGCGGCTGCACCGAGACGGCGCCGAACGCCGCGGTGCGCAGCCGGCTCAGCCAGTGTTCGGAGACGAGCGCGCTCACCTGATGGCCGGAGAGGTCGTACACCGCGCAATAGTTCGCGGTGCGCATCGCTGTCGGGCCGGGATGCGCGAGCAGACGAATCCCGGAGGCCTGCAGGTGACCGATCGCGGCCGCCTTGAACTTGAACCGCGGCCCGCCCAGGGCGCTCGCGTCGAGCGTCATCGCCGACGGGGACGACAGCAGGCTGCGTCCGGCAGCCTGATCGGCGAGCGTGCGCCGGGCGATGTCGAGCGCGGTCGCGGTGTCGAGCACTGCGCGCACGTCGGGTTCGGAGAGGATGCGCAGTTCGCTCATGCGCCGGCTCCCGCGCTCGTGTTGCGCGCTGCGCCTGCCGTATCGGCTGCCGCGGTGCCGGAAGCCGCGACGCACGCGCTGCCCGCGCGCACGATCGCCGCGCACAGCCCGCCACCGGGCGGCGCCTGGTGCACGGTATTGGCGGAGATGAAGCTGCGCGTGTGGCCGAGGATCGAGCCCGCGATACCGCTGATCGCCGCACGCACGTGCTTGTCCATGTCGAGATGGCTCTTCTTCATCGTCGTGCGTGCTCCGCGTACCGTTCCGTCGGGCGCCGCGCCGGCCTTCACCAGCAGCGCAACCACCCGCGACGGATCCGACACCACGCCGGCGGCATCGAGGCTGCAGCCGCCGGCGAGCAGTACGTCGCGCAGCCCCTGCGCATCGAGCACGTCGCGCAGCACGCCAGTGTGCACGGTGAGCTCACCCGCTGCGCCGCGCCGGTTGGCGAGCAGCATCACCTCGACACAGTCCAGTTCGGCACCGGAGAACACCATCGCCCGCTTCGCGTACAGCGTGTGGTCGGTGTCGAAGGCGGCCGGCACGATGCGGCTGCGCTCCACCTCGCCCAGCGCCAGTCCTGCGCCGAGCGCGCCAACCGCCTTCGAGTGTGCCGAGGTGATGCGGGCGTTGCGCACCGCGACCGCGGTGGCCGGCACGTGGCTGGTGACCGGCGTCTTGACGATGACCAGCGCCACTTCGTCGACGCCCACGCCGGCGTCGGCCATCGCCGCCTCGACCGTGCGCGCGGTGATCGCGGCGTGCTCGACGGTACCGATCTCCTCGGGCGTGAGCGAGCGGCTGCGCGCACAGCCGAAGGCGAGCGCCCGGCCCGCCGGCGCCGGCGCAGCCCCGGGGTCGTCGACGTCGATGAACAGGTAGCCGAACGGCGTCATCGCCCCTTCGCAACCGGTCGAGATCAGGAACGTCGAGCGCCCGAGCAGCGCCTCCCCGCCGTGCGCGCGCAGCGCCTCCTCGGCACGCACCAGCGCGTACTCGCGCGAGAAGTCGTTGACGTCCGAATTGCCCTCGGTCTTCACCAGCAGCGCGAGCCTGCGGATGCGTACCGCGTCGAAGCGCGCCAGCGCGCGCTCGAGATCGCTGGTGTCGCCGGGGTCGGCGGTGTCGTAGCTGATCACATGAACCGTCATTGCCTGCTCCTGCCTTCCATCCCGTTGCGAACACCGGGGTCGCCCGGCACACCTGTCGCGCTCAACGGTCGCGCGCGCGTCGCCGCACGATGCACGGGACGCCGCGGCCAGCCGACGCTCGGGCGCCGCGAACGGCCCGCACTCACGCGCCGTTCCCGCCCACGAAGCGCTGTATCGACAGCGGTTCGGCCAGCGCCCGCTGCTGTACCTGATCGATGTACGGCCGCACCTGCGCGTAGCCCGCCTGCAGCCGCGCCACCTCGCCGCGCACCTGCGGCATCAGCTCGGCGATGTGGGCACGCAGCGCGGCTTCGTCCACTCTCGTGCTGGCGCGATCCCGGATCACCACTTCGCCATCGACGACCACCGT
>CANGUQ010000423.1 GCA_947456915.1 Betaproteobacteria bacterium | reverse complement strand
GATCATGGACGGGGCGACGCTGCGCAACTGGTATGCCGCGCACAGTGCGCAGATGGGGCAGATGGCCGTGCGGCTGGTGGAGGCGGGTTTCACCGCGCCGATCGACGGCATCGCACCGACCTGCAACGACATCCTCTACGACAACCTGCGCCCCGAGGACGTGGTGCGGGATCTGGGCCGCGACTGGCTGCTCGGCGAGGGTTACATCAAGCTCTACCCGTGCGGCAGACCGGTGCATGCGGCAATCGACGCACTGCGGGCGGCACTGGCGAGCGCGCCGCAGGCGGTACGCGCGGCCGACATCGCGCGCATCGAGGTGCGCGGGTTCAGGTTCGTCGTCTATCTCGATCGCACCGACATCCGCAACGCGTTCGCGACGCGTTTCTCGACGCCGTTCGCGCTGGCGAGCGTGGCCTGGCACGGCAGTCACGGGCTGGAGTGCTTCGAGGAGCGCGCGGCGGCGAATCCGCAGATTCTCGAACTCGCCCGCCGGGTCGAAATGACCGAGGTGCCGGCCTACACGTCGGCGTTTCCCGCACGCCAGTTGTGCGACGTGATCGTCGTGCTGGCCGATGGCAGCCGGCTCGAGGGGCATTGCGAGGTGATGCGCGGCGAACCGGGCAACCCCGCCGATCCGGCCGAGTACCGGGACAAGTTCTTCGCGATCGGCAATCCGATCTGGGGCGAGACGCTGTGCGCGCGCATCCACGAGGCGGCGATGCAGGTGGATGCGCTGGCCGACATGCGTGCGTTCGCCGGCGGGCAGGGGATCTGAAGCGATGAGCGCCGCGCTGCCCCCGCTGCCCGATCCGCGCCGCCATGCGCGGCCCGGTGCGCCCGACCGCCTGCTGGAACTGACGCGCGCGGCGCTTGCCACCGGCGATCCGATCGCGCGTTCGGTCCATCGCGATGCGCTGATCGCCGAGCTGAGCGCGCGCTACGAGCAGACGCTGGACGCCTCGATCGAGCAGGCCCTGGCGGCGGCGGTGACGGCGCGGGAGTACGCGTTTCTCGCCCAGCGTGCAGCCGAGGCGACCGAGCCCGTCCTGGCGCCTGGCGGCATCGGTGCGCGGCTGTTTGCGCTGCCGCTCGCGATCGTCGCCGGCGGGCGCGCAGGGGCCAGGCTGAGCGGGGCGCTGCCCGACGTGGATGCGGTGAGTGCGCTGCTTGCCGAGCATCAGGCGCTCGGCGACGTGCAGCGATTCACGCTGGGCAATGCCCTGTGCGCCGCACACCGGCTGGAGGCGCTGGCCGACGGGGTGATCGCGCGCGCGCACGCCGAAGGCGCGCAGGCGCTGGCGCCGCTGACTGCTGCGCTCGAGCCTGATCCGATCGTGCGGGCGAGCGCGGACGAAGGGGTGCATCTGCGGTTGCTGGTCGGCGTGGCCTGGGTCAGCAGCGAGGCGCGGCGCTGGATCGGCGCTGGCGATGCGGTCGGGCACTGGGCGCAGCCCCTCACGCACCTGCTGGCGCGCCAGCTCGCGCAGCAGGACGTCACCGTGCTGCCGCTCGCGCGTCCGCCGTTGCCGTTCGCGCTGGCTGCGGGCGCGGGACGCGCAGCGCAGCGGGAACTCGCGCTCCAGCTGTTCGCTGGCAGCGCGCTGCGCCGTGCGCGCGCGAGCACCGGTGAACCGGTGGCTGTGCTCGCGGCGCACCTGGGTGATGGTGCGCCGGGCAGCGACAGCGGTCCGCAGCTGCGCCTGACCTTTTCCTCGCCTTACTCTGAGACGCCGTGCGATGCGTTCTGCTGGCCGCTGCATCCGGGCGACGATCTGGCCGAGGCGCAGCGTGCGATCGGCGATCTGCTGCGCGAGTGCCGGGTCGAGGACGTGGTGATCGTGCCGCAGGTGCAGCCCGACCGGCATCCGCAGCGGCCGCACGAGCGCTGGCTGATCTCGGTGGCCGAACTCGACCGGGGCAGCGACGCACCGGAGATCAGCCGTCATTGAGCCGCAGCGTCAGACCGTACTGGCGCGGGTCGTGATCGCGCTGGTCGCGCTCGCCGGCCTGTGCTGGGGAGTGCTCACGCTGCTGCTGTTCGCCTTCCAGTCGCACCTGGTCTTCCTGCCCGAAGTCGGTCGGGAGACTGCGGGCACGCCGGCCGATCGTGGCATCACCTTTCGCGAGCTTTCGATCGAGACCGAGGACGGCGAGCGACTGCAGGCGTGGCTCGCCGATGCTGCAGGACTGCTTCCGGGCGGCCACGGTCTGGTGCTGTACTTTCACGGCAATGCCGGCAATCTCGCTGCGCGGCTCGATCAGATCGAACTGTTTCACCAGCTGGGCTGGCGCACGCTGATCGTGAGCTGGCGTGGCTACGGCCGCAGCACCGGCCGGCCGGACGAGGCGGGCACCTATCGCGACGCCGCGGCAGCATGGCGCCACGCGACCGGTGCGCTGGGGCAGACGCCGCAGAGCATCGTGGTGTTCGGGGAATCGCTGGGCGGCGGGCCGGCGATCTGGCTTGCTGCGCGCGAGCCGGTGGGCGGGCTGATCACCCTCGGTACCTTTACCTCGATTCCGGATCTCGGGCAGCACCACTATCCGTGGCTGCCGGTGCGTGCAGTGGCGCGGGTGCGCTACGACAATCTGGCCACGCTGCCCGGTGTGCGTGCGCCGCTGCTTGCGATCCACGCGCGCGAGGACGAGACGATCCCGTTCGCGCATGCCGAGCGGCTGATCGCGGCCGCCGGCGGCGCTCGCGCGGGCGGCGGGGCGCCGGTGACGCTGCTCGCGCTGCACGGGGATCACGACAATGCGTTCCGGCAGAGCGCGGCCGAGTACCGCGGCGGCATTGCGCAGTTTCTCGGGACGCTGCGCGCCGATCCGCCGGCAGGCGGCTCCGACGGCAAGCGGGATTGACATTGCCGCTCGCGCCTCGCGCATACTGCGCGACCGGTCGTCGTCCATCGCGAGGTGTCCTGCAATGAGCTCTGTCCGTCCTGACTGTGTCGCCTGCCATCGCACCCTCCCGGGGCGCATGCCAGCGGTGCCTGCCGTGCGGGTCGTGCAGTGCGGCGTGATCGGTGCGCAGCGCCGTCGCCCGCCCGGCCGCCTCGCCACGATGGTGATGGGTCTGCTGCTCGCGTTGTCGCTGCTGGCGGCGGGCACGGCCCGGGCACAGGGCGAGACGTCAGAGGCGCTGTTCAAGCGCGCGCTGCAGTACACGGTGCAGATCCGCACCATCGTCACGCTGCCGTTCGAGGGCGATCGCAAGGGGGCGATGCGCGGAGCGGGCTTTCTGGTGGATGCCGAGCGCGGCTGGGTCATGACCAATTCGCACGTCGTCTCGGGTTCGCAGGCGGTGGTGCAGGTTGCGTTCGCGGACAACGAGTTCGTCGACGCGCGGCGCATCTACGTCGATCCGTTTCTCGATCTGGCGATCCTGCAGATCGATCCGGCGCGAGCGCGCTCGATCAGCGTGCCGGCGCTCGAGTGCGACCGGATGCCGCAGGTGGGTCATCCGGTGGGCGCGTTCGGTCACCCATGGGGGCTGCGCTACACCGGGACGCGCGGCATCATCTCGGGCATCACTTCGCGTTTCGAGTTCGAAGTGCTGCAGACCGACGCGCCGATCAATCAGGGTAATTCGGGCGGTCCGCTGATCAGTCTGGAGAATGGTCGCATCGTGGCGATCAACACGATGACGATCCGCGGCGCGCAGAACACCAACTTCGCGATTTCCTCGGTCTATGCCTGCCGCATCCTGCGCCTGCTGCAGCAGGGCGTGGACCCGAGCCCGCCCGAGCTCACGTGGGTCAGCTTTCGCGATGTCGACGAGCGGCGGCTGCTGCGCATCGCGCGCAATTTCTCGTCCGAGGGCCTGCCGCTGCAGCCCGGCGACGTGGTGCGCGGCGTCGTCGGGGTGATGGATCGTATCGAGAACGACACGCAGCTGGTGCACGCGCTGCGCGGGCGTCTGGACGGCTTCAGGCTGAGCGTCGTGCGTGGGGGCAAGGAAATCGAGCTTGCGGGCAAGTTGCCGGCGGCGCCGCGAGTGATGGAGCGGCGCGGTGTGCTCGTGGGTGGGGTGCTGATTGCGGAGTCGCGCTATCGCGACGGGCCGGATGTGGGCGCTCCGCTGCTGGTG
>CANGUQ010000422.1 GCA_947456915.1 Betaproteobacteria bacterium | reverse complement strand
CGCACCACCGCGCCGGCAACGACCGGGTCAGGATCGTCGGTGACCTGCAGTACCAGATCGGCCGTCTGCGCAGCCGCGGGCAGCGCCACACCGATCAGTGCAAGCGCAAGCGCGAAGCGCCGGAAGCGCTGCCACAGTGAACTCGAAGTCACCCTGCACCAGAAGCGACCCCGGTGCACGATGCACCACGCCTCTGCCTGCGCTGAATCGCCGGAGTGCTGCGCGCTGCGATACTGCCCGGAGCCTCGGGCCCCCGGAGTTCACGCATGCCGCCCGGCGTGTTTGTCCGTGTCTGCCTGCCTGTCTGCCGCGATGCGCCGGCATTCGGGCCAGTGCAGCTCTCCCTGCGGCGCACGGCCGTGCACCGCGACCGCGACGGTAGCGCGAACCACCGCCGCGGACAAGCGCATTGCGTCACGCTCGTGCGAATGCGCTCAGCGATACAGGCCCTGCTTCTCCAGCCAGTTCTGGATCAGCTGCGCCACCTCGCCGTTGTTGCGGTCCATCATCAGCATGTGCGAGTTGCCGCGGATGCCGACCTTCGGCAGATCGACCACCTCGTAGCGTGCGCCGGCCTTCGCGGCGGCCTCGAGGAACTTGACGCCGTTGCCACGAATTGTCGGCCAGCGTGCATCCTGCTCGATGTAGTCGCCGTAGATCGCGAGCATCGGCACGTCCTTGAGTCGATCGACCGCCTTGATGTCGCCGATGCCCGCAGGCTCGACCAGCACCAGCGCCCGCACGAGATCCGGGCGCGCCTGCGCGACGCGAAAGCCGAACGGCCCGGACTGCGAGTGCACAAGCAGCACGCACGGACACACCTTCTCCACCAGCTGCGTGTATGCAGCGATCGTCGGCACGTCGGTCGTCGTCCAGCGCGGCACGTTCTGCCGCGTGAAGTTCATGTAGCCGTCCTGCACCGGGAACTGGTTGCCCGGCAGCACCTTCGCGCGGCTCAGGTCACGGTTGAACGACTTCTCGCCCGCGCCGATGCGAAACCGCTCGAACGGATTTTCGATGGTGAGGAACACCGGATCGCCGGGAAGGATGTCGGGGAACATCGCCCAGCCGGAGCGCCCGCGCTCGACCGCATCGGAGTTGTACACCGACCAGCCGCGACGCAGGAACCAGTTGAGCCAGCCCTCGCGCCCGTCGGGCGTGGTCTCGTAGGTCACGCCGGTGAGCCCGCCACCGTGCCACATCAGGATCGGCAGCGCCCCGCGGCGGTTGGCCGGGATGAAGTACTGCACGTACATCTGCTCGACCTGATAGATGCCGTTTGGATCCACCTTGGCCGGCACCCCGCCGGCGGTGAACAGCACCTCCTTCACCGGCCGGCCCTTGATCTCGACCTCGCGCCCGCCGATGTGAAACGACCCCATGTCCTGCAGTGCGAACGGCGCCTGCTGTGCGCAGCCTGCCGCCAGTGCACCGGCAGCAAGCACCACCGCGAGCCATGCCCGGTTGATCGCCATCTCTCCTCCTCGTGTTGTAATCGGGGCAACCGGAACGAACTCTACAACAGCACTCGCCGACGAGTCCGTCACCCCTCATGCGCGGTTGGCCATGACACCGTTCCTGATATTCCTGATCCTCGCGCTCGCCATCGCCCTGGGCGTCACGCTCGACCAGCTCGCGATGCGCAGGCGAGAGTCGTTCGTGCGCGACACGCCGCTGCCGCCGGGGCTGCTCGATCGCATGCGCGCGCGGTATCCGGAGCTGTCGCTCAAGGATCGCCAGCTCGTCGCGCGCGGCCTGCGCAAGTACTTCATCGCCTGCGCGCGGGCGCGCGGGCAACCGGTGGCGATGCCCTCGCGCGTGGTCGGTGACCTGTGGCAGCTGTTCAGCGAGGACCGCACGCGCTACAAGTCGTGGTCGCGCAAGGCCACCGGCCGCGTTCTCGACGTGACCGCACCGGTCTTTCTCGCCGGCGATCACGCGAGCAATGCAGCGCTGCGCAGGTGCTGGTGGCACGCGTGCAGGGAGGAGAACCTCGACCCGCGGCGCCCCACGCGCCTGCCGCTGCTGTTCGCGCTGGACACCAAGCTGCGCATCGCCGGTGGCCTGTACTACTTCGTCGACGAGCAGGGGCGCCGCGCGAAGTTCGCCCGCGCCGGCGATGCCGACCCCGGCGCATGGACGTTCGAGCGCGAACGCTCGTGGACGGCGGCCGACTTCCGGGACACCTCGTTCGACGGCGGCACCGACGGGCTCGGCGACAGCGCAGGCGGCGACGGGGGCGACGGCGGAGGCGGGGGCGACTGACCCTCCGTCTGGCGCGTGCTGCGCTGAGCTGCACCGCGCCGATCCCGTACACCGGCGAGGTGGAGGCCCGCGCCGCACGCAGCGGGATCGGTCGACGCCGGGCGCCGATGCCGGGCGCCGATGCCGCACGGCTTTCCTGCGCGACGTTCCTGCGCGACGTTCCTGCGCGGCGTTCCTGCGCGGCGTTCCTGCGGGTCGATGCGGCGGGTCGATGCGGCGGGTCGATGCTGCGGGTCGATGCTGCGGGTCGCTCCATCCGGTCGCGGCGACGGGCGCACTGCACGGGTCGCTGCGACGAAGCGCTGCGGCGCTAGGGCGCGAGTCCCATCGCCTGCCACACCGGCCAGGCGCACACGATCGACAGCAGCACGAGCGGCCCCCACAGCCACGCGAGCGCACGCGCCTGCTGGTGGGTGAAGCTCTCGCCCGAGCCGTGGTAGAGCGCGAGATACACCGTGCTCTGATACGGCAGGAACCACACCTGCGTGGCCACCAGCGAGATCAGCGCCACCAGGAACGGGTGCACGCCCAGCGCGCCGGAGGCCGGCAGCGCCACCAGCGTGAGCAGCGGCGCGGCGGCCTGCCAGCGCACGACGAACGCGAGCAGGAAGCCGATCAGCGCAAGCACGAGGCAGAACACCAGACCGCCGGCCGCGGCTGCCTCGATCGGCGCGCTCAGCCGGCTGGCCAGCCACACGTCGACCTTGAGCGTCGAGAACACCGTCGCCAGGCTGGAGATCGCGCCAAAGAAGATGAGGAACGGCCAGTTCACGCCGTTCCTGATCATCGTCGTGTCGAGCGCGCGACCGGCGGCGAGCACCGCCATCGCCGCCACGCCGACCCACGCCCCGCTCACCCCGTGCATCGACTCGGTGAGGAAGCCCGCGATCATGCCGATCATCACCGCCAGACAGAGTTTCTCGTCGCGGCGCATCGCGCCGAGTACCGCGCGCTGCAGCGCGAGCCGATCGCCACTGCCGCGACCGAGGGCCTGCGGCCGGTACAGCGCGACGATCGCCAGCATCGCGCCGGCGAACAGCACGACGTGCATCGGCGCAGCAGCGACGAACCATTCGAGGAAGCCGAACTCGGTGCGCAGCGGCACCGGCAGCAGCCCGTGCACCAGCACTCCGACCGACGAGCCGGTGAGGAACAGCCCCGCCATCTGGCCGAAGCCGAGCAGGCCGGCCATCGCCAGGCCGGTCGCCTCGCGGCTGCCGGCTTCGTAGCCGAGTGCTTCGGCCACTTCGCGCACCATTGGCGCCGCGAGCGCGGTGCGGCTGGTCGCGTTGGGCAGCGTCGGGGTGACCGCGGTGCCCACCAGCGCGAGCGTCATGCAGCGATTGGCGAAGCCCGCCGGACGCCGCCCGAGCGCGGCAAGCGCGAGCCGGTACATGAGCCCGGTGTTGCCCACTGCCACGCCCACCGCCAGCACCGAGAGCACGAGCACCCACGGCTGGGTGGCGAACCCCTCCAGCGCCACCCGCGGCGGCACGATGCCACCGACGACCCAGGCCGCGAGCAGTCCGAGCGCGGTGACCTCGTCGGGCAGTGCCTCGGTCGCGAACAGGACTGCCGCTGCAATCACCGTGAGCAGCGCGCGAAAGCCCGCGACCGACAGTCCCTCGGGCGGGGCGTGCAGCCAGAACGCAAGCGTCGCCAGCGCAAGTGCGAAGCCGACGAGCTGCTTCGGCCGCACCGACAACCGCGACACCGGCACGGCGGCGAGTTCCGGCGCGGGCGACAGCACGTGCCCCGGCGCCTGCGGCAGGCGGTCGCGATCGGCCTGCTGCACGCGCGCCCCGAGTGCGCCGCGCCGCTGCTCG
>CANGUQ010000421.1 GCA_947456915.1 Betaproteobacteria bacterium | reverse complement strand
TTGCCCGGCGCGGCAGCGTTCGCGAGCATCGCCATGCCGCGTGAAGGCAGGTCGAGCTGACGCCGACTCCGGACGTCGCGGTACGAATGGGCGCCGCTGACGTTCTGCAGCGGTGCGCCGAACTCGCCCGGCGCGTTCGTCGGGACGGCGACTGCCGCGTCGCCGAACGACTGGCGGCACAGCGCGATGCCGCGCTGGTACAGCTCCTCGGTGTCCATCGGCTCTCCAGAAGCAGTGGCGCGTGCGCCCGCCAGCGGTACGCGCGAGCGGCACCGCGCCGGACACGTCACGACGAGCGCCCTTTCGCCGCGCAGCGACCGGAACAGAAGCTTACCCTGCGCTGAAGGTGGCCGCGACGCGCCCGGCGGGTCGACGAGGCATCGACAGGCCGCCAGCAGCGACCCGGCCGGCACGACCCACGAGACCTCGGTACAGCGGAGGACTCGACAGACGCAGGAGAGCCGAACGATACCCGCTGGACCCACGAGACCGACCAGCGCCCCATGACGCCTGCGGCGAACGCCGTGCCGCGGTCGTCCGTCACGCGGGTGAAGGCGCTCGGGCGCCGCACGCAACTCATGGATGCACCGCGTCCGCGTTGCGGATCGGCCCGGGCGGCATGAGCGACGGCTGGCGCCCGACGCCGCAGCCGGGGCGGTCGGGCTGCTGCGGGGGTGCGCCGCGCCACCGGGCATCGAGCGCGATCCACCCGGGATCGATCACGGCATGATCTCGCCGCCGTTCGGGTGCAGCAGCTGACCGCAGTAGTAGCGGGCCTCGTCGCTCGCCAGGAACACGAAAGCGGGCGTCATGTCTTCGGGTGTGCCGAGTCGCTTGAGCGGGAGGCTCGCCGCGTGCGCAGCCTTCACCTCCTCGGACAGCGGATCGAACCCGGTGTCGACCAGCCCCGGAGACACGCCGTTGACCAGGATGCCGTGCGGGGCGAGTTCCTTCGCCAGTGCGCGGGTGAAGGCGATCACGCCGCCCTTGGCGGTGGAGTACGCGGTGTAGTTCTCGCGCCCGATGTAGCCCAGTTGCGAGCACACGGTGATGATGTGGCCGCGGCCGCGCGGGATCATGTGGCGCGCCGCCTCGCGCCCGACGAGGAAGTTGCCGCGCAGGTGCACGCTCATCATCCGGCCCCAGTCCTCGACGCTCATCTCGGTGATCGGTTGCGGGCGCTGGATCCCCGCATTCGACACCACGATGTCGACGCCCCCCCACGCGCTGGCGACGGCTGCGAAGGCGGCGACGACCTGGGCCTCGCTGGTCACGTCGCAGCGCAGGGCGAGCGCGCGCCGGCCGCGGGCTTCGATCGCAGCCACCAGCGACAGTGCCTCCGGTTCGCGGTCGATCCAGGCGATTGCCACGTCGGCGCCTTCGTCGGCATAGGCGAGGGCAACGGCGCGCCCGATGCCGGTGTTGCCGCCGGTGATGAGCGCGGTGCGGCCGCGCAGCCGGTTCAGTCCTGTCGACATGGGCTCTCCCGATCAGGCAATCGTGCAGACTTCGTCGAAGTCGAAACGCGGGCTGCGGCCGAACAGCTTGGCCGGATCACCGTGACCGAGATTGCACAGGAAGTTCGACTTCACCGTGGTGCCGGCGAAGAACGCCGCATCGACCATGGCGTTGTCGAACCCCGACATCGGCCCGCAGTCCAGTCCGACCGCGCGCGCGGCCAGCATCAGGTAGGCACCCTGCAGCGTCCCGTTGCGGAACGCGGTGGTCCGGATGTGCTCGTCCTTGCCGACGAACCAGCTCTTCGCATCGGCGTGCGGGAACAGCCGCGGCAGGTGCTCGTGGAACGCCATGTCGTGGCCGATGATCGCAGTCACCGGCGCGGCCATCGTCTTGTCGAGATTGCCGGCGGAGAGCGCCGGGGCGAGTTTCGCCTTGGCCTGCGGCGTGCGCACGAAAACGATGCGCGCCGGACTGCAGTTGGCGCTGGTGGGCGCCATCTTCATCAGGTCGAACAGTTCGCGCAGCTGCGCGTCGCTGACCGGTTCGGCGGTCCAGCCGTTGTGGGTGCGGGCGTGGTTGAACAGCAGGTCGCGGCCAGCGGTGTCGAGTGTTGCCATCGGTCGAGTGCTCCGGTTGCGGTGAATCGGCAATCGCCACGTCGGCGAGTGTCGGGGTGGAGAGGGGGCTGGACTGTCGTCGGCAGCGTCGTCTCGCCCGCGCCATCGATCTGCCTGCGCGTGCGCGAGGCGGCCAGCTTCCGTCGTGATGCAATCTTCGTGCGCGCGGTCGTGACGTTCGTCGCGCCTGCCACGGTTCGCCCTAGCCCCGACGCTGCGGCTGCGCCGGGGCTAGGGCGCGACCAGGCGCGCCAGCCCCTGTTCGAGATCGGCGATCAGGTCATCGGTGTGCTCCAGGCCGATGTGCAGCCTGATCATCGGCCCTTCGGCTGTCCAGGGGGTGGCGGTGCGCCTGAAGTGCTTGCCGCGGATGGCCAGGCTCTCGTAGCCGCCCCAGCTCGAGCCGATGCCGAACAGCTGCAGCGAATCGATGAGCGCGATCACCGATTCGTCGGTGGCGGGCTCGAGCACCACCGCGAACAGCGAGGCGGCGCCGTCGAAATCGCGCTTCCAGATCGCGTGGCCCGGGTCGGACTCCAGCGCCGGGAACAGTACGCGCGACACGCGCGGATGCGCCGCCAGCCAGCGCGCGACGGTGAGGGCGCTCTGCATCTGGTGGCGCATGCGCACACCGATCGTGCGCAGCCCGCGCAGCGCGAGCCAGCAGTCGTCCGGACTCACGCAGGTGCCGAAGTCGGCGACGGTGCGGCGCACGGTCAGCCACTGCGCCTCGGTGGTGACGATCACGCCCATCAGCGTATCGGAGTGTCCGGCGATGTACTTGGTGCCGGCGTGGATCGACACGTCCACGCCGCGCTCGAACGCGCGAAAGAAGTACGGCGTGCCCCACGTGTTGTCGGCGAGTACCGGTACCCCCCGCGCGTGCGCCGCCGCCGCGATCGCCGGAATGTCCTGCATCTCGAAGGTCATCGAGCCCGGCGCCTCGCAGTACACGGCGCAGGTGTTCGGCCGGATCAGCGCGGCGATGCCGGCGCCGATCGCCGGGTCGTAGTACTCGACGTCGACACCCCACGCCGACAGGCGCCGGTCGCAGAAGTTGCGCGCCGGCCCGTAGGCACTGTCGGTGACGAGCAGGTGCGAACCCTGCTTCGCGTAGGCCGACAGCGCGAGGGTGATCGCAGCCAGTCCCGAGGGCACGGCGACCGCGGCGTGCCCGCCTTCGAGCTTCGCCACCGCGTCCTCGAACGCGAAGGTGGTCGGCGTACCGTGCACGCCGTAGCGCATCACCTTGTAGTCGTCGGGATCGCGGCCTTCGTAGGTCGCGCAGTCCTCGAACAGCACGGTCGAGCCGCGGAACACCGGCGGGTTGACCATGCCGTCGAAGCGCTGCGGATCGCGCGCGGCGTGGCCGATCAGCGTGTCCTTGTGCGGTGGGCGTCGGGTGGAACCGGTCATGGCAGGGTACTCGGCAGGCGCGGGGCAGGAGGCAGGGCTGCAACAGGGATGCTGCGCAGGCAGGCGTGGGCGGAGGGGACCACCTGGCCACGACGGCGATCACGATCGCGATCACGACCGCGATCACGACCGCGACCGCGATCACGACCGCGGCCACGGCCACGACCGCGGCCACGACCGCGGCCACGGCCACGACCACGACCACGGCCACGGCCACGACCACGGTCACGACCGCCAGTCCGCACCACGTGGTGAACGCCCGACCTGGCCCGCAAGCGTACAACAGGCATCTGCCCGCGCGCGTGCTCGCCGCGGATTCGGGCAGACTACCGCTCTGCCCTCAACTCAGTACCGGTGCGCTCGCCCGGCCCCCGCCCATGGATGCCCTCACTCTGAAACGCTGGCTGCACGATGGCCAGGAGATCGCTTTCTTCGACGTGCGCGAGCACGGACAGTACGGCGAAGGCCACCCGTTCTACGCGGTGCCGCTGCCCTACAGCCGGTTCGAGCTCGAACTGGAGCGCCTCGCGCCGCGGCGCGACGTGCGCATGGTTCTGCTCGACGCTGGCGACGGCGTGGCGGCGCGCGCCGCGGCGCGGGCGGC
>CANGUQ010000420.1 GCA_947456915.1 Betaproteobacteria bacterium | reverse complement strand
GGCCACAGTCTGCCGGACGCCCGCTCCGCTCGGATGAAGCGTGGCCTGCCCAGCCGACCCGGATACGGACACCGCCCATCACGCCTTCACCTGCCATACATGCACCGCCACCGGCGCGCGGATTCAGCCCGCTCCCATCCGCGCGCGCGCCGGACCGGACAGTGCGGGCAGATACCCGTGCAGCGGCTCGGCGGGAATGCTCTGGCGCAGCAGTTCGCGGATAGCCAGCAGTCGGTCGATGTCGATCCCGGTACGCAGACCCATCTCTTCGAGCATGAACACGAGATCCTCGGTGACGATGTTACCGGTGGCGCCCGGTGCGAACGGACAACCGCCCAGACCGGCGAGCGAGCTGTCGAACGTGCGTACGTCCTCCTCCAGCGCCGCCACCACGTTGGCCAGTCCGAAGCCGCGCGTGTTGTGCAGATGCGCGCCGCCCAGCCGGTCGCCGATCGCTGCACGTACCTTGCGGAATACGCGCCGGATCTGCGTCGGGTTGGCCATCCCGGTAGTGTCGGCGAGGCCGACCTCGTCGCACCCGGCCTCGACGCAGGCGACCGCATCGCGTACCACCTGTTCTTCCGACACCCGGCCTTCGATCGTGCAGCCGAACACGGTCGACAGCCCGGCCTCGATTCTGGGCCGCTGCTCGACCGGCAGGGCATCGCGCAGCACGCACAGCGCCCGCGCCTCCTCGATCACCGCCTCGGTCGTCTTGCGCACGTTCGACAGGCTGTGGCCGCGGCTGACCGAGATCGGCAGCGTGATCTTGTGTGCGCCGCTGGCGATCGCCCGCTCGCCACCCTTGATGTTGGGCGCGAGCACGGCCACGTTGAGTCCCGGCAGGGACAACGCGTGGCGTACCACCTCTTCCGCGTCGATCATCTGCGGAATCAGCTTCGGCGGCACGAACGAGCACACCTCGATCTCGCGCAGTCCGGCTGCTGCGGCAGCGCTGATCCAGCGCTGCTTGTCGGCAGTGGGCATGAACTGCTTCGTGTTCTGCAGCCCGTCGCGCGGGCCGACTTCGCTCACCAGCACGTCGATCTGGGCGTCGGGGCCCGTCTGCAGACGACGCTCGCGCTCGACCAGGGTGTCGCTCATCGTTCGCTCCTGCACGGCGCGGGGGGCCGCGAGCGCACTGATTCTACGCGGGGATTCGCGGGCTGCAGCATCGAGACGCCGCGAGAGAGGGCAGCCGAAAAGGAACTGAGAAGAGAAAAGGGGTCAGGGTCGATTTCCGTGCGTTTGCGGGGTCGGCAAAAGCGGCAAAAGGGGTCAGGGTCGATTTCCGCGCGCTGGCCCGACACCACGGCAGCACGCCCCTTCGGAAATCGGAAATCGACCCTGACCCCTTTTCTACCCCTTTTCTCCGCGGCAGCATGCCTGTGCGGAAATCGACCCTGACCCCTTTTTCCGGCTGAAATCGACCCTGACCCCTTTTCCTCCCCTTTTCCTGCGGCGGCGCTCAGGCTGCCGGCAGCCCCGACCGCCGCCGTCCGAGCCAGCCGAACACCGCCAGCCCGCCCAGCATCAGCCACGCTGCCGGTGGCAGCGGGACGACCGTCGTGCCGCCACCGTCGATGATGTTCGCCGTCAGCACCAGCGAGGCGTTGCTCGGCAGATCCATCAGCACCCCGTTGTAGCTGAAGCCGTTCAGCAGCACCGTCTGGCTGAACACGCCCAGCGGCGCGCTGCCCAGCAGATTCACCAGCAGATCGCCCGTGCTCTGCTGTGCGTCCAGGCCCGCGTTGCCCGTGCCCGGGCCAAACGCGCTGAAGCCGCTGAACGCCAGCACGCTGCCATCGCTCGCGCCGGAGAACGTCCCCTTCAGGCCGTCCGCCGGCGCCCCGCCCGGCGCACGGTTCCACGCCGCCAGCCGCGCGGTCAGGATCGACCCCTGCGTCACGTCGCCGAAGTCCAGCCGGAACTCGTTGCCCGCCTGCTCGCTGAACGCCCCCGCGCTGCCCGACAGCTGCCGGAACGCTGCCTGCGCCAGATTGTTCACCTGACCGCTGAGCGTGATCGGCGACGTGGCGAGCGTCGTATCCGCCAGATCCGGATTCCGGCTCACCGCATTGAGCGCCGCCGTGCCGTTGAACGTCCCCGCAGTCGCGGTGCTCATCTGCACCGTCAGCGCGCCGCCAGCGCCGCCCGCAGCAAGACCGCTCACCGAGTTCGCATTGGTCCCGCCGATGGGTCCGGTCACCGTCCCCGCAAATGCGGCGCCGCTCGTGCTCGCAAACGACGCGGCCAGCGTGTCGTTCAGCGCCGCCACACCCGCCGTGTTGCTGACCGTGCTGGTCGCGCTCACGCTCCCGCCGCCATCGCCCACCCGACGAATCCCGAAGCTCACGCTGGTCGCGCTCGCTACTGCAGGCTGATACACCCGCGCCTCCAGCCCCACGCTCGCGCTCGCCGTGCTCGCCGCCGTGTCCGCCGCGCCCGTCGTGCCCGCGCCCGTCGACACGAAGTTCAGCCCGAGCGAACCGCTCGTCGTTCCCGCCGTCGCCGTACTCGCCAGCGCGACGCTGATCGACGAGGCACTCGTCGCCTGCGCCGCCAGATTCGTGATGCCACCGGCGCTGGTGAAGCCTGCGGACGTCGCGCTGCGGGTCACCGTCAATCCCTCGGTGAACGCATCCACGCTCGTGTTGCTGATCGAGATCGACCGCGTCGGTGCCGCGTCGCCCACACGCGCCGCCAGCAGCACCGGCGTTGCAGTGTTGACCACCGGGTTGGCCAGACGGTACACGTTCGCCGTCACCTGCACGTTCTGACTCGCCAGGTTCAACTGGCAGTTCGGCGCACAGTTGCCCACGTTGTTCGCATCCGACACGAAGGCGATCGTCGCGTTGCCGCTGTTCGCGCCCGCGGTACTGGTGTTCGCCAGACCCACCTGCAGCGCGCTCGCGTTGGTCGCCCCCGGGGCGAGCAGGTTGAAACTGCCTGCACCCGTCACGTTGCCGTTGCCGGTGATCGTCGCGTTCAACGCCGCCTGCGGCGCCGTCGCGAGCTGATTGGTCACGCTCACCAGCGCCGTGGGCGCCGTGCTGCCCTGGCGCAGGTTGCCCAGGTTGATCGGCGCATTGTTGATCACCGGGCTCGCCGTGTTGATCACGTTCGCGTTGATCACACCCGTCAACGTGAAGCTGTCCGACCCCACCGACGCCGTACCCAGCCCGTTGCTCACCCCGTTCACCGCCCCCGCGGTCGTGTAGTTGATCGCAATCGATCCGCTGCGCGTGCCTGCGCTCGCCGTACTCGTGTCCAGCGTGACCACCATCGCGGTGCTGTTGGTCGCCCCCGCCAGCAGCCCACTGATGCTGCCCGTGCCGCTGATCCGCGTCCCGAGATCTCCCGACCGCGCCCCGAAGGCCGCGTTCAGGTCTTCCACGAACCCCAGCGGACCCGTCGCGCTGTTGGTGATCGACAGCACCTGACTCACCGACTGACCCACCTGCACCGTGCCGAAGTTCAGGCTCGCCGTGTTCAGCGTGCCCGCCGCCGCCACGAAGCCCTGACCGCTCACGCTGATCGGCGCGCTCCCTGCCGCACCGGTCAGTGCCGCCACCGGCAGCCCCGAGGTCCCCGCTCCGTCGGTGGCGAAGTTCAGCGTCGCCGTGCCCGCGTTCGAGCCCGCCACACCGGCCACCCCCACGCTGATCGCCGCGCCGCTGCCGCCTCCTGCCGCCACCGTCAAAGGCGTCGCCAGCCCGTTGATCACCACCCCGCTGGTCGTCGTGCCTGCGGTGATGCGCAACGACTCCTGGAACGGCGCCGCAGCTCCCACCAGCGGGTTGTTCACCGCCACCGTCTGTGCCGCGGGCGCGCTCCCGACGCGGAAGTTGCCAAAGTCCAGATTCGTCACCGGCAGGGTCGGCTGCGCCACCTGGTACACGTTGCCCGTCACCGACACCGGCACCGGGGCGAGGTTCGTCGTGCCCAGCCCGCTGTTGCCCACCGGCGTGCCGTCGGACACCAGCCCCAGCGTGAACGTCCCGCTGCGCGCGCCGGCCTGCGTGTTGTCCACGCCCACCCGCATCGCCGTCGTGTTGCTGCTCCCCGCAATCAGCTGCGTCACGCTGCCGCCGTTGGTGATCGCGTTGCCCGTGTTCGCCGCAAAGCTCGCGTTCAG
>CANGUQ010000419.1 GCA_947456915.1 Betaproteobacteria bacterium | reverse complement strand
CGCGGCGCCGGATCGCCGAGGGCCACAGCCCGGCCGGCCGCCAGCGCATCACCAGCACGAGCGCCAGTCCGAACAGCAGCAGCCGCAGGTCGGACGGCTGTACGTGCACGGTGCCGAACAGCCAGCGTTGCAGCGCACCGACGTAGCGCAGCGCCTCGGGCAGCGCGACCAGGAGCGCTGCGCCCGCGATCACGCCGCGGATGTTGCCCATGCCGCCGAGCACGACCATGCACAGGATCATCACCGACTCGGTGAGACCGAAGCTCTCCGGGCTCACGAAGCCCTGGAAGCTCGCGTACAGGCTGCCGGCGATGCCTCCGAAACTCGCCCCGGTCGCAAACGCGAGCAGCTTCAGGTTACGCGTGTTGACGCCGCAGGCGCGCGCCGCCAGTTCGTCCTCGCGGATGGCTGCCCACGCCCGTCCCACGCGCGAGTCCTGCAGCCGGGCGGAGACGAAAACGATCAGTACGGTCAGCGCGAGAAACAGGTAGTAGTAGCCGTGCAGCGAGGGCAGCGTGAGCGGGCCCAGCGTGTGCGTACTGGCGAGCGACACGCCGGCGATCTCGATCGGGCGGATCAGCGTGATGCCCTGCGGTCCGTTGGTCAGGTTGACCGGCGCGTTCAGATTGTTGAGGAAGATGCGGATGATCTCGCCGAAGCCCAGCGTGACGATCGCCAGATAATCGCCGCGCAGGCGCAGCGTGGGCGCGCCGAGCAGTGCTCCGAACAGCGCCGCGAGCAGCGCTGCCCCCGGCAGCAGCAGCCAGAACGGCAGGTGCAGGCCGAAGTGCGGCGAGGCGCACAGCGCGTACAGATACGCGCCGACGGCGAAGAACGCGACGTAGCCCAGATCGAGCAGGCCGGCGTAGCCCACGACGATGTTCAGGCCGAGCGCGAGCATCGCGTAGAGCAGGATCAGGTCGAGCACGCGCACCCAGGCACGTCCGAGCAGTGCGTCGATCAGGAACGGCGCGATCAGCAGCGCCACCACACCCAGCGCGATCGGCAGTGCGCGGGCGAGCGTGGAGCGGGCAGTGCCCGCTGGCGCCGGAGCCCGCGCGGCGCTACGCGGTTCAGGCACGCTCGGCAACCCGCTCACCGAGCAGCCCCGACGGACGGAATACCAGCACCAGGATCAGCACCGCGAATGCGAACACGTCCTGGTAGTGGCTGCCGAGGAAGCCGCCGGTGAGCGCGCCGATGTAGCCCGCGCCCAGTGCTTCGATCAGACCCAGCGCCACCCCGCCCAGCATCGCCCCGGACAGATTGCCGATGCCGCCCAGCACGGCTGCGGTGAATGCCTTCAGTCCGAGCATGAAGCCCATGTGATAGTGGGCCTGACCGTAATAGCCGGCGACCATGACGCCGGCGATGGCGGCCAGCCCGGAGCCCAGCATGAACGCGAGCATGATCACACGGTCGACGTTCACGCCCATCAGCGCCGCCAGTTCCGGGCTCTGGGCGGTGGCACGCATCGCACGGCCCATCCTCGTGCGATGCACGAGCAGCAGCAGCAGACCCATCAGCGCGATCGTGAGCACGACGATCGCGATCTGCGTGTCGGTGACCGTTGCACCGAGGACGGCGTGGGGTTCGTTGGACAGCAGCGGCGGGAACGGGATGTAGTTGCGTCCCCAGACGATCATCGCCAGGTTCTGCAGCACGATCGACATGCCGATCGCGGTGATCAGGGCGGTGAGGCGCGGCGCATCGCGCAGCGGCCGGTAGGCAACGCGCTCGAGCAGTGCGCCCAGCAGCACGCACGCCGCCACCGCCGTGACCACGCCGGCGAGCACCAGGGCCGGTGCCGGTACACCGCTCGCCGTACCGATCATGGTGATGACCGCGATCGCCACCATCGCGCCGATCATCACCACCTCGCCGTGGGCGAAGTTGATCAGACCGAGAATGCCGTAGACCATCGTGTAGCCGAGCGCGACCAGCGCGTAGATGCTGCCCAGCACCGCGCCGTTGATCAGCTGCTGGACGAGGATGTCCATCGCAGTTCCTCCCGCGCCCCGGACCCGCACGCAGGGCCGGGACCTGCGTCCCGGCGCACGCGACGCGCCCGTCCTCGAAGGTCAGCAACGACTGCCGTCGGGGTCACGGCTGGCAGACCGTGCTCCGAGGGCACGCGCGGCTGACCGGCAGCTCGCCCGTCGCGCAACCGCTACTTGGCCGGAGCGGGTGCAGGTGCCGCTGGTGCTGCCGTCGGCGGTGCCGCCACGGCTGCCGGTGCTTCCGCCGGCCTGGCGGCGTCGCCGGCCGGTGCGGGGGCAGCCGCCGGGGCCCCTCCGATCGTCTCCAGCGTGACCCAGCTGCCGCCCTTGACCGTGTACATCGTGATGCTGCCGCCCTTGATGTCCCCCTTCTCGTCGAAAGCGATCGGGCCGGTGACGCCCTTGCGCTCGATCTTCGCCAGCGCGTCCAGAATCCTTGCGGGCTCGACCGAGTTCGCGGCCTTCATCGCATCGATGATGGTCCACGCTGCGTCGTAGGCGAACGGCGCGTAGATCTGGATCTCGCCGTACTTCGCCTTGAACCTCTCGGCGAACTGCGTACCCCCGGGCATCTTGTCCAGCGGCAATCCGGCCGACGAGGCGATCACGCCCTCGGCGGCGGCCCCGCCGAGCTTGATGAACTGCGCGCTCTGCGCGCCGTCGCCGCTCAGCAGTTGCGTGGCTGCCTTCAGCGTGCGCACCTGCTCGACCATCGGGCCGAACTGCGCATCCATGCCGCCGTAGAAGAGCAGGTCCGGCTTGCGGCCGCGCACCGTGGTCAGGATCGCGCGGAAATCGGTCGCCTTGTCGGTCGTGTACTCGCGCGCGACCACCGTGCCGCCGCTGGCCTTGACGGCAGCCTCGAACTCGTCGGCCAGACCCTGACCATAGGCGGTGCGATCGTCGATGATCGCGATGCGCTTGCCGCCCATCTGGCGCACGGCGTACGCGCCGAGCACCTGCCCCTGATGCAGGTCGTTCGCCATCACCCGGAACGTCGTCCTGAAGCCCTGCGCGGTATAGGTGATCGCGGTCGCCGAGGGCGACACCTGCGCAATGCCCGCGTCGCTGTAGATCTTCGATGCCGGGATGCTCGCGCCGGAGTTCATGTGACCGATCACCGCCGAGACCTTCTTGTCGACGAAGGACTGCGCGACGACCGTGGCCTTGGTGCCCGAGGCTTCGTCATCCTCGGCGACCAGCTCGAACCGGATGCGGTTGCCGCCGATCACGATGTTGGCTGCATTCGCCTCGTCGATCGCCAGCCGTGCGCCGTTCTCCACATCCTTGCCCAGATGGGCCTGCGGCCCGGTGAGCGGGGCGGCGACACCGATGCGCACGGTGACTTCCGGCGGCGGCTTGGGTGCCTCCGCGGCGGGCTTCGGCGGTTCCTGCTTGCCGCAGCCGGCGATCATCAGGGCGGCTGCGGCGGCAAGAGCCAGTGCTCGCAGCGGGGACACGGCGGCGCGAAGCGCGGCATGCGCGGGTGAGGCCATGGGGAATCTCCCTTGTCCGGCGAATGGGGGGCGAGCGGAAATCGCCCCGGCGGGCGGACATCCGCGGCGGGGAACGCGTCGCAGGCGCGCGCCCCAGTCCGCGATTATGGCGGTGCCGCGTCGCAACGAGAAGAGGGTTGACCGGCACCGTGCCGGTGATCCCGCTCCCGGCGGCCCTGCCTGCCGCCGCGTGCAGGTGGACGCGATGGCACGCTTACGTTCACCGATCGGCGGCTGTCGCCCGGGTCGGGCGGCGGCGAGCCCGCGGCAGGAAGCCGCCTGGCGCTCGCCTGTTCGCGCGGGGCAGGCACCCGCGGGGGCGTCGAGCCGACCAGTCCGTGCACGGGGTCACGCACCTGCGCGATTCGCTCCGCGCCGCTGGCGCCCACAGGCGGCAACGAAAAAGCCGGCCCGGAGGCCGGCTTTTCAGTCGCGCAGTGCAGCGATTACTTGTACGTCAGGATGTAGCGGACCATCGTGCGCACATCCGCTTCCGGGATATGCTTGTGCGGCGGCATCGGGATCTGACCCCAGACGCCAGCTCCCCCGTTGATGACGTGCTTGACCAGCTGGTCCTCGGCGCCCTTGACCGTGCGGTACTTGTTCGCGACATCGAGATGCGCGGGACCGACCACCTTCTTGTCCT
>CANGUQ010000418.1 GCA_947456915.1 Betaproteobacteria bacterium | reverse complement strand
GGGCTGGGCGATGTATCCCTGATCCGTCACACGGCCGCGGCGGTGCCGGCGATGGCGAAACCGCCACGGAGCGGGCGCGCACCGGCACGAGCGGCGCGTGCCGGTGCGGTCCCGACTCAGCCGCGCCACACCGCGCTGCGTACGCCGCAGGCCACCAGCGTGCCATAGGCCACCAGACCCGCCGCCACGCAGCCGAAGATACCGGTCAGTCCCCAGCCCAGCGGTCCGGCCGCCAGCGCACCGGCACCGGCTGCGCACGCCACGCGCGCGAGCGCCGCGGCGAACGGCCAGCGCATGCGTGCGGCACCCTGACTCGCGAAGTACAGCGCCATCCCCAGCCCGAGCCCTGCATAGGCCGGCGCGATGATGCGCAGCGCGAGCCGTGCGACCTCGAACACGGCCGGATCGTCGGTGAACAGGCCGATCCATGGATCGGGGCGCAGCGCTGCCGCGATGCCGATCGCGGCACACGTTGCGCACACCAGTGCACCGCCGCGCCACGCCAGTCGTCGCGCCTCGTGCCACTGGCCGGCGCCGACGTGCCGCCCGACCTGCTGCGTGAGGGTCGCGCCGATGCCGAACGACAGCGGCACCATCAGGAACTCCAGCCGGGCGGCGATCCCCCAGGCGGCGATCGCCGCCGGTCCGAAGCTCGCGATCAGTGCAGTCACCGCGATCGTGGTGAGCACGGCGAGCACGGCCATCAGCGAGGCCACGGCACCGACCGACAGGATGCGTGCGAACAGCGCGCGCTGCAGCGATCCGCGCAGCCGCGGCACGAAGCCGCAGGCGCCGGCGCGCACCGCACGCAGCAGCAGCGCGGAGCCCGCAGCAAACACGACGCAGCAGGCGATCGGCAGGCCGACGAGGCCCAGACCCGGCCATGGCCCGGCTCCGAACATCAGCAGCGCCGCCAGCGGCGGCTCGGCGAGCCAGGCCGCGATCACCACCCGCGCCGGCAGATCCATCACCCCGGCGCCGCGCAGCACCGAGGCGAGCGTGGCCAGCACCCACAGCAGCGGGACGCCGACGAACAGCACACTGGCGTACAGCACCGCCAGCTCGAGCACGTTGTCGCGCGCGCCGATGGCGAAGAACAGCGCGCGCCCGAACAGCTCGATCAGCAGCGCGAAGACGAGTCCCATCCCCGCACCGATCACGAGCGCATGCCGGATCAGCGCAGCCGC
Source organism: Betaproteobacteria bacterium (assembly GCA_947456915.1). Classification (GTDB taxonomy): domain Bacteria; phylum Pseudomonadota; class Gammaproteobacteria; order Burkholderiales; family CAIKXV01; genus CAIKXV01. The sequence continues at coordinate 2,974 of CANGUQ010000418.1, read as the reverse complement.
CTCCGCCTGCCGCCCGGCACCGAGGGCGCGCGCGATCGCCGCGCTGACCCCGCCGCCCATGGCGCCGGTGGACATCATGTTCATCAGCAGCGCGAACGGCAGCACCAGCGCGTAGGCGGCGAGCGCCTCGGTGCCGAGGCGGCCGACCAGCATCGTCTCGGCGATCAGCGCGCCGCCCTGCGCGAACCCGACCAGCGTGGTGGGAATCGACTGTGCGATCAGCGCCCTGAGCGCAACGCTCACTGCCCGCCCCGCGCGGTGCGCGCTGCCGCGCCCGGCGAGTGCCGGCGCCCCCCGATCACTGCGCCGAGCGCACCGGCGCCATGCGGAAGTCGAACTCGACCAGACTGAACGGACGCGGCAGCCGGTAGCGCGCAGCGTCGTCGGCCGCGTCCGACTTCAAGAACGGCACGGCGAGCGATGCGCGCACACCGAACACCGCATCCTCGTCGATGTACGGATCGTCGGCGGGAAACACTTCGGTGGTCAGCGGCGCGAAACCCTCGGCCAGCACGCGAAAGTGGAAGTGGGCAGGCCGCCACGCGTGCCGCCCACCGGCGCGCAGCAGCGCACCCACCGGCCCGTCGTAGGGCACGGTGTAGGGAGCCGGCCGCACCGTGGTGAACGCGTACACCCCGTCATCGCCCGGCTGCATGCGAAAGCGCAGGTTGTCGGACGGCTGGCTCGGGTCCTGCTGCCAGTACATGCCCTGTGCATTGGTCTGCCAGAAATCGATCGTCGCCGCGCGCACCGGCTGCCCCGCCATGTCGAGTACCCGCCCGCGCACGAGCACCGGCTCGCCGGCGTTGTCGCCGATCAGGCTCGCCCCGACCGGCAGCAGCGGCGAGCCTTCGGCGTGAAACGGCCCGAGCACGCTGCGCTCGGTCGCGCCCGGTACGCTCTGCAGCAGATCGGTAAGCGAGGTCAGTCCGAGAATGTCGGAGGCGAGCACGAACTCGTTGCGACGCTCGTCGGTGATTGCCGCAGCCGCAGTGAGAAAGGCAATGCCGGCGCGCCACTCCTCGGGCCGCAGTTCGATTTCGCGGGCGAACGCGTGCAGGTGCCGTACCAGCGCGGCGAGTACCTCCCGCATGCGCGGGTCCTGCGCCCTGGCGAACGAGGCGATCACCGCGTCGGTGATCGTGTTGCGATCGATGCCCTGCATGACGACTCCCGTTTCCTTCGTCACGGCGCGCGGCGCGTGGCGCCTGCCAGCGCTGCTGCCGCTTCAGTCAGCCTTCAGTCCGAGATCCTTGACCACCTTCGCGTAGCGCTCGACGTCGGCGCGCAGCACCTTCTCGAACTCTGCCGGCGACATCGGCGTGGGCTCGAACGCCAGTCCGGCCATGCGCTCGCGCACCTCGGGCGCCGTCAGCGCGCGGTTGATCTCGGCATTGAGCTGCCTGATCACCGCCGGCGGCGTGCCCGCCGGGGCGAGGAAGGCCACCCACGTGTAGTCGGCAAAGCCGGGAAAGCCCAGCTCGGCGACCGTCGGCACGTCGGGCAGCGCCGGCGAGCGCTTCGCGCTGGTCACCGCCAGCGCGCGCACCTTGCCGCTGGTGGCCAGCGGCACCGCCGGCGGCATCGAGGTGCTGCCGATCGGCACCTGCCCGCCGACCACCGCCGTCACCGCCGCCGCCGGCGTGTGCGGCACGTGCGTGATGTCGAGCTTGTTCAGCTGCCGGAACAGCACTTCGGCGGCGAGGTGCGTGGTGGTGCCGGTGCCCGAGGAGGCATAGCTCATCGGCTCCTTGCGTGCGAGCGCGAGCAGTTCCTTCAGGCTGGTCGCCTTCACCGACGGGTGCACGAACAGGATGTTCGGCGTGAGCGTGCCCATCGCCACCGGCGCGAAGTCCCTGATCGCGTAGCCGGGCCTGGAGAACAGGCTGACGTTGACCGCGAACGCGACGCTGGTGGACAGCAGCGTGTGCCCGTCGGGCGCCGCCTTGGCGACGATCTGCGCGCCGATGTTGCCGCCCGCGCCGCCGCGATTGTCGACGAGCACCGGTTGCCCGAACGCTTCGGCGAGCTTCGGCTGCACGAGACGGGCGATGGTGTCGGTGGCGGCGCCGGGGGGAAACGCCACCAGCAGGCGGACCGGGCGCACCGGGAAGGTCTGCGCGGCCGGTTGCGCGATCGCCGGTGCGGCGAACGTCGCGGCACACGCGAGCACGGTGAACGAAGCGAAGGCGCCACGGCGCGGTAAGCGGGTCATCCTGTCTCCTGAGATCTTCCGTTGTGTTCGTCGAAGGTGCGGCGCTGCGCTGCCGCTGCTGCCGTACGCCTCAGATCAGCGTGCACACGTCCTCGAACGCGAGCCGCTCCAGCCGCGGCGGCACCGCTGCCGGATCGCCATAGCCGATGTTGACGATGAAGTTCGACTTCACCGTCGTTCCGGCAAACAGCGCGTGGTCGAGCCTCGCGTTGTCGAACCCCGACATCGGGCCCACGTCCAGCCCCAGCGCACGCGCGGCGATGATGAGCCACGCACCCTGGAGCGAGCTGTTGCGCAGCGCGTACGGCTCCACCGACTCCGGATGCGCACGAAAGTGCGCGGCGTGATCGCCCATCGGGAACAGCCGGGGCAGCAGGTCGAAGAAGCGCGTGTCGTAGCCGATCACCGCCGTCACCGGCGCCTCGCGCACCTTGGCGACGTTACCGGCATCGAGCGCCGGCACGAGGCGGGCCTTGCCGGCGGCAGTGCGCACGAAGACGATACGCGCCGGACTGCTGTTGGCGCTGGTCGGCCCCCACTTCATCAGCTCGTAGAGCTCGTGCAGCACGCTGTCCTCGACCGGGCGCGCGAGCCACATCTTGTGCGAACGCGCCTCGGTGAGCAGTCCGGCCAGCGCCAGGCGCAGCGCCTCCGGCTCGAGCGCGGCAAAGCGCTGGCGCAGCCCGACGACCTGTTCGACCAGCATCCGCTTCTTCTCGTCCATCGCACACGTCCTCGCAGTTCGATACCCGGCTGGCG
>CANGUQ010000417.1 GCA_947456915.1 Betaproteobacteria bacterium | reverse complement strand
GGTCGTGCGCAACGGCAACCGACGGGTACACGACACGGGTTCCCGCGATCGGCATCGACGTCGCCTGCGGGAGCGGCAAACACTGGACTCACGTTCATTCGGTCTCCTCCTGTCTGCGCTCCGCTTCCTGCGGGCGTACTCTGCGCACAGTATATGTGAGTGGCCTGATCGACCCCATGCGCACGGAACTCATCACCCTGCCGACACCGACGACGCCCCTGGACGGCGCGTTCTACACACCCGAGCCCGGCGTTCGCGTGCACGGCAGCGTGCTGCTGCTGCACGGCAACCGGATGAGCTTCCTGTGGGGAGCCCCGCGCTTCCTGCCGCCGGCGCTGACCGCGCTGGGCTACGCCTGCCTCGCGTTCAACCGGCGCGGCCACGACATCCTGAGCATCCGCGACAGCCGGCAGGCCGAAGGCGCCGCGTACCAGCTGACGCACGAAGCGATCGAGGACAATCGCATCGCCGCGCAGTGGCTCCTTGCGCGCGGCCTGCCCGACCCTGTCCTGATCGGTCACAGCAACGGAGGAATGCTCGCCGTGCGCCACGTCGTCGATCACCCGCGCACGCCCGGGCTCGTGCTGCTGTCGGCGCAGTGTGGCGGTGCAGCGATGGTCCGTCACGCCGCGGCGGCCGGCGCGCTCGACGCCCTGGACCTCGACGCAGTGGCTGCCGACGCACGCGCCCGGGTGGCTGCCGGGCGCGGCCGGGAGCTGATGAGCCTGCCGGGCTGGTGGTACGTGTCGAGCGCGGAAAGCTTCCTCGATCGGATGCACGCCCTGCCCGACACGCTGGAACTGGCCGCGCAGGTGCGCTGCCCCAGCCTGTACCTCTGCGGTGCGGACGAGCCGGCGCAGCTGTATCCGGCCGAGGCGTTCGCCCAGCGCAGCCCCGGCCGGTGCACCGTGATCCGCCTGCCCGACTGCGATCACTTCTACCGCGGCTGCGAGGATCGCGTCGCCACCTGCGTTCGCGACTGGCTGGCGAGCACTCTTGCCGCGACCCGCAAGCTCTCCCCGCAGGCCGCTGCAGGCACCGGACAGGATCACCGGTAATCCCCGGGACACGACGCGCCGGGCTGCCGGCGGTCACGGCGAGCTGCACTGCAGCAAGGGCGCACGCGTCACCGGATCGTTTCCGAAACCTGCCCGCGCAGGCGGCTGAGCGTCACACCCCAGGCGCTATACTCGTCACGAACGAATCGGCCGTCCGGTCATCGTCCCCGCGTTGCACGCGCCACGAGCGCGCATCCCGAACAGCGGTCTGGCTGCGGCTCAACCCGTGCCGGCGACCGTCGGGCAACGCTGCCCCAAACCTCGACCCAGGGTCAAGACAACATGGACTTGAAGGATATCCACGCCGGCGTGGCGCCGGACCCGGATCCCGCCGAGACGCAGGACTGGATCGACTCGATCCGCAGCGTGATCGAGACCGAGGGTGCGCAGCGCGCGCACTTCCTGCTGGAGAAGCTGGTCGACGTAGCGCGTCGCAGCGGCGGCTATTTCCCCTACAGCGCGCAGACGGCCTACATCAACACCATCCCTGCGCACATGGAGGCCAAGTCGCCCGGTGATCACGAGCTGGAGCACCGCATCCGCTCGCTGATTCGCTGGAACGCGATGGCGATGGTGGTCCGCGCGAACAAGCACTCCTCGGAACTGGGCGGCCACATCGCGAGCTTCGCCTCGGCGGCCACGCTCTACGACGTGGGCTTCAACCACTTCTTCCACGCCCCGTCGGAGAACCACGGCGGCGACCTCGTCTTCTTCCAGGGGCACTCCTCGCCGGGCGTCTACGCCCGCGCCTTCCTCGAGGGGCGGATCACCCAGGAGCAGCTCGATCACTTCCGGCAGGAAGTCGACGGCAAGGGCGTGTCCTCCTACCCGCACCCGTGGCTGATGCCCGATTTCTGGCAGTTTCCGACGGTGTCGATGGGTCTCGGACCGCTGCAGGCGATCTATCAGGCGCGCTTCATGAAGTACCTGCACGACCGCGGCCTCGCCAACACCGAAGGTCGCAAGGTGTTCGCGTTCATGGGCGATGGCGAAATGGACGAGCCGGAGTCGCTCGGCGCGATCTCGCTCGCCGCGCGCGAGCGTCTCGACAACCTGATCTTCGTTGTCAACTGCAACCTGCAGCGCCTGGACGGCCCCGTCAGGGGCAACGGCAAGATCATCCAGGAGCTCGAAGCCGATTTTCGCGGCACCGGCTGGAACGTGATCAAGGTGATCTGGGGTTCGTACTGGGATCCGCTGATCGCGCGCGACAAGACCGGGCTGCTGCTCAGGCGCATGGAGGAGTGCGTCGACGGCGAGTACCAGACGTTCAAGTCGAAGGACGGCGCCTACGTGCGCGAGCACTTCTTCGGCAAGTACCCGGAACTGCGCGAGATGGTGTCGACGATGTCCGACGAGGACATCTGGCGGCTCAACCGCGGCGGCCACGATCCGCACAAGATGTATGCGGCGTACAAGGCGGCTACCGAACACAAGGGTCAGCCCACGGTGATCCTCGCCAAGACGATCAAGGGCTACGGCATGGGCGAGTCGGGCGAAGGCCAGAACATCACCCACCAGCAGAAGAAGATGGGCACGGTGTCGATCCGCGCCTTCCGCGACCGCTTCAACATCCCGATTCCCGACGACCAGCTCGACGAAGTGCCGCTGTACCGGCCGTCCGAGGACAGCGCCGAGATGAAGTATCTGCGCAGCCGCATCGCCGCGATGGGCGGCTCGGTGCCGCAGCGCCGCCGCCACGCGGAGCCGCTGCAGGTGCCGCTGCTGTCGGCGTTCGACGCGATGCTCAAGTCGACCGAGGACCGCGAGATCTCGACCACGATGGCCTTCGTGCGCATCCTCGGCACCCTCGTGCGCGACAAGGCGATCGGCAAGCTGATCGTGCCGATCGTGCCCGACGAATCGCGCACCTTCGGCATGGAGGGCATGTTCCGCCAGCTGGGCATCTACTCCTCGGTCGGTCAGCTGTACAAGCCCGAAGACGCCGACCAGCTGATGTTCTACAAGGAGGACAAGAAGGGCCAGATCCTGCAGGAGGGCATCAACGAAGCCGGCGCCATGTCCTCGTGGATCGCCGCGGCCACCGCCTACAGCGTGCACGGGGTGAAGATGATCCCCTTCTACATCTTCTACTCGATGTTCGGCTTCCAGCGCATCGGCGATCTCGCCTGGGCCGCCGGCGATTCGCGCGCCAAGGGGTTTCTCCTCGGCGGCACTGCCGGCCGCACCACACTCAACGGCGAAGGCCTGCAGCACGAGGACGGCCACAGCCACCTGATGGCCGGGACGATCCCCAACTGCATCAGTTACGACCCGACCTTCGCCTACGAGGTGGCGGTGATCATCCAGGACGGCCTCAAGCGCATGTACGCCGACTGCGAGGACGTGTTCTATTACATCACCGTGATGAACGAGAACTACGCCCACCCGGCGATGCCCGAGGGCGCCGAGGCCGGCATCCTGAAGGGGATGTACCTGCTGCGCGAAGCGGCTGTGGCGAAGAAGGACAAGTCGCCGAAGGTGCAACTGCTGGGCAGCGGCACCATCCTGCGCGAAGTGATCGCAGCTGCCGATCTGCTGGAGAAGGATTTCGGCGTCAAGGCCGACATCTGGAGCGCGACCAGCTTCAACGAGCTGCGCCGCGACGGCATCGACACCGAGCGCTGGAACATGCTGCATCCGACCGAGACACCGCGGCTGTCGCACGTCGAGCAGTGCCTGAAGGAGCGCGGCGGTCCGGTCATCGCGGCCACCGACTACATGCGCAACTTCGCCGACCAGATCCGGCCCTACGTGCCCGGCCGCTACGTCGTGCTCGGCACCGACGGCTTCGGACGCTCGGACACGCGCCGCAACCTGCGCCGTTTCTTCGAGGTCGATCGCCACTACGTGGCGGTGGCTGCACTGAAGGCGCTCGCCGACGAAGGCACGATCACCGTGGAGAAGGTCGCCGAAGCGATCGATCGCTACGGCATCGACGCGAACAAACCGAATCCGACCACGGTCTAGACGGCGGCGCGCATGGCAAAGACGATCGAAGTGAAGGTGCCCGACATCGGGGACTTCAGGAACATCCCGGTGATCGAGATCATGGTCTCCCCGGGCACGAAGGTGGCGAAGGAAGACTCGCTGATATCGCTCGAGTCGGACAAGGCGACGATGGAG
>CANGUQ010000416.1 GCA_947456915.1 Betaproteobacteria bacterium | reverse complement strand
GACGCGCCACGTTCTCGAAACGCTGATCGATGGCGAAGCCCTCGCGCGCCAGAGCGATGGCCGGCGCCAGGGTACGCGCGAGCGGCAGCAGCCCGTAGCGCCGGGAGAGGTGCACGAGACCGGCCGGCAGGCCGGGGATCGCGGCAGCACGCGCGCCGTCGAGCGAGGCGCGCGGGATCGCTCGACCCGTGTCATCGACGAACATCCGCGCATGGGCGGCCGCAGGCGCAGTCTCGCGCGCGTCGAGCATCGACTGGCGGCCGTCGCGTGCGCGGTGCAGCAGAAAGAAGCCGCCGCCACCGATGCCCGACGAGTAGGGCTCGACCACCGCCAGTGCCGCTGCCACCGCCACGGCGGCATCGAAGGCGTTGCCGCCGTCGGCCAGTATCTGCGTGCCGGCATCGGTCGCCCGCGGATGTGCCGAGGCGATACCTGCGGCAGCCTGCGCCTGCGCGCGTGCGGCCGGCGCGTGCAGGCCGGAGAACGCCGCAGCCGCCAGGGCTGCCGTGCGAGGGCGGCCGGCACTGGCGGCGAACAGTATAGGCAGGTGTCCGTCTGCAGCGGCAAGCAGCGCGGCGACGGTGCGCCGCCGTCCACTGCGTCTCGTGTCGCTGCTCATCCGCAGGTCACAGCCACCCGCGACGGCGGAAGAACCAGATCGTCGCCGCTGCCGACAGCACCATCAGCACGAGCGCGAATGCATAGCCGTACTGCCAGTGCAGCTCGGGCATGCGCTCGAAATTCATTCCATAGACCGTCGCCACCAGCGTCGGCGGCAGGAAGAACACCGCAGCGATCGAGAACAGCTTGATCACCTTGTTCTGCTCGATGTTGATCATGCCCATCGCCGAGTCCATCAGGAAGTCGATCTTGCTGAAGAAGAAGCTCACGTGCGTGACCAGCGAATCGACGTCGGTGATCACTGCGTCCAGCCGCTCGCCCTGCGCGTCGGTCAGCACGCTGGCGCGTGCGAGCAGCTTCAGCGATCGCAGGTTGTCCAGCAGCGCGAGGCGCCCCTTGCTGTTGCTGTCCTCGAGGTGGGCGAGATCGGCCAGCACCTGCTCCATGTCGGGACGCCGGTGGTCGAAGATCGAGCGGCTGATCACTTCCAGGTGGCCGTGCATCTCCTGCAGCAGGTCGGCTGCGCGCGCCATGCGCCGCTCCATCAGCTCGAGCAGCAGGTCGCGCGCATCGGCGATCGGTGCGACGATCTGCTCTGCTCCCGAGCGCAGCGTGCGGAACTCGGGCAGGTCCTCGCGGTGCAGCGTGAACAGCCGATTGCCGACGAGATCGAAGGCGACGGCGACGTTGCGCGCGAGCACGAAGGCACGCCCGTCGGCGGCCATGCCGGTGCCGTTGGTCACCAGCGAGTACGCATTGAGGTGCACGCCGTGCGCGTCGCGGAAGAAGCGTGCACTCGCCGCGATCTCGCCGATGTCCTCGTACGACGCCAGCGTGTAGCCGTAGGCCTGTTCGATCCACGCGCGCTCCTGCTCGGTGGGATCGATCACGTCCAGCCACAGCAGTCCCTCGTGGCAGTCGCTGCGCCGGTGCATCTGCGCAGCCGACAGCCTGCCGTTCGATTCGCTGAAGCCGTAGATCATCCGACGATGGCGCCGACACTCCGGGTCCGGAATGCTACCAGCGGCCGCGCGATGGCGGGACGCTCAGCTCGCTTCGGGCGGTGCGGCAAGCAGGGCGGGCAGCGGCGTACGCCTGCGCCGGGGCAGTGAGGGCGGCGTGCTCCCGCCAGCCGGAGGCTGCGCGGCGGACTGAGGGGAGGGTACATAGGCCGAAGTGAACAGGGGGTCATCGGCGATCGCCTTGCGCCGTGGCGGCGCTGCGCGTTCGCGCACCGGCTCGAAGTCGCGCCGCCGCTCGCGTGCAGCATCACTCGCGCGCGGGCCGCGCCCACGGTCGCTGTCGGCACGCACCGGGCGGTCTCGACCCGCGGCCCCGCCGAAGCCGAGCGCGCGCGGCGTCCGCTGATCCGGATGCCATCCCTCGGCTTCGCTGACCGGCAGCTTGCGCCTGATCAGCTTCTCGATGCTTGCAAGCATCTCGTCCTCGCCCGGGCTCACCAGCGAGATCGCTTCGCCGAGCATGCCGGCACGGCCGGTGCGGCCGATGCGGTGCACGTAGTCCTCGGCCGACTGCGGAAGCTCGAAGTTGATGACGTGCGGCAGGTTGTCGATGTCGATGCCGCGCGCCGCGATGTCGGTGGCTACCAGCAGCGTGATGCGATTGGCCTTGAAGTCGGCGAGCGCCTGCATGCGCTCGGCCTGCGTCTTGTCGCTGTGGATTTCCGCTGCGGACAGTCCCTCCTGCTGCAGCGAGCGCGCCAGCCGGCGCGCTGCCTGCTTGGTGCGGGTGAACACCAGCGCCTGGGTGATGCCACGGCTGCGCACCAGGTGCGACAGCAACTGGCGCTTGTGCACTTCTTCGCAGCGGTGGATGGTGTGGGTGATCGTCTCGGCGGTGGCGTTCGGCCGTGCCACCTCGATGCGGATCGGCGACTTCAGCAGTTGCTCCGACAGCCGCTTCACCTCTTCCGGGAAGGTCGCCGAGAACAGCAGACTCTGCCGGCGCTCCGGCAGCAGCGCGAGGATGCGCTTGATGTCGGGCAGAAAGCCCATGTCGAGCATGCGGTCGGCTTCGTCGAGCACCAGATACTCGACCTGCGACAGCGACACCGTCTTCTGCTGCAGGTGGTCGAGCAGGCGCCCCGGCGTCGCCACCACGATCTCCACGCCCGCTCGCAACTGCGCGATCTGCGGGTCGATCGACACGCCGCCGAACACGCAGGCCGCGCGCAGCTGCGTGTGCTTCGCGTAGTCGCGCACGCTCTCCTCGACCTGCGCCGCCAGCTCGCGGGTCGGGGCGAGAATCAGCGCGCGTACCTGGTGGCGCGCCGGCGACACGCTGCTGTTCGCGTGCGGCAACAGCCGCTGCAGCATCGGCAGGGCGAATGCCGCGGTCTTGCCAGTACCGGTCTGCGCGCCGCCCAGCAGATCGATGCCGCGCATCACGTGCGGGATCGCCTGTGCCTGGATCGGCGTCGGCGTGCGATAGCCGAGCTCGTCGAGCGCACGCAGGATGCCGGGCGCGAGCCCGAGGTCACGGAATTCCACCGGCGCGGCGGCGAGCGTTGCCGCGGCGGGCGCCGCGGCAGGGGCGTCGGGGGTGCTGATGTGCGCGCTCAGCGGCGCTGTACTGGACATAACCCAAGAGCATAACACGCCGGCTGCCCTGCGGCGACCTCGATTCGATTGTGTCTGCGCGGGCCAGGGCGGGGGCACGACCGGGGCGTATATCCGCGAAGGTGGAGCGATGGGGCGGCGGAGGCGCGCCGGGCTCCGGACGGGATTCGGCGCGCACGCAGCGCTCGCGCCAGTTGGGCGGACCGGCCCCGCATGCGATCATCGGCAATGCCCTGCGCCAGCTGCCGTCCATCCTGAGCACCACTCTCGAACACGTCTTCTCCGCCGACGGTCCGCTCGCCCGTGCGGTGCCCGGTTACCGCCCGCGCGCCGGGCAGCTCGAGCTGGCGGTGGCGATCGAGCGCGCGCTCGCCGAGCGAGGCGTGCTGGTGGCCGAGGCGGGGACCGGAACCGGCAAGACCTTCGCCTATCTGGTGCCGGCGTTGCTCGCCGGCGGCAAGGTCATCATCTCCACCGGCACCCGGACACTGCAGGACCAGCTGTTCGAGCGCGACCTGCCGCGCGTGCGCAGCGCGCTGAACGTGCCTGTTTCCGTGGCGCTGCTCAAGGGGCGCGCCAACTACGTCTGCCACCATCACCTCGAGCGCAACGCGCGCGACGGGCTGTTCGCGAGCGCGCAGGATGTGCGCCACTTTCGTGAGATCGAGCGCTTCGCAGCCTCGAGCAGGACCGGCGATCGCAGCGAACTCGCCAGCGTGCCCGACGACGCCCCGGCGTGGGCGCTCGCCACCTCCACCCGCGACAACTGCCTGGGCGGCGAGTGTGCGCACTTCGAGCGCTGCTTCGTGATGCAGGCGCGGCGCGATGCGCTGGCCGCCGACGTCGTGGTGGTGAATCACCATCTGTTCTTCGCCGACGTGGCGTTGCGCGACACCGGCTTCGCGGAGCTGCTGCCGGCCTGCGACGCGGTGATCTTCGACGAGGCGCACGCGCTGCCGGACACCGCCACGCTGTTCTTCGGCGAATCG
>CANGUQ010000415.1 GCA_947456915.1 Betaproteobacteria bacterium | reverse complement strand
CTGGCGATCATCTTCGGCCTGCTCAACATCATCAATTTCACTCACGGCGCCCAGTACATGATGGGCGCGTTCGTCGCCTGGATCGGCGCCTACAAGCTCGGCGAGTGGACGGGCAATCCGGATCTGGCGGTCAACTACTGGTGGGCGCTGCTGCTCGCGCCGCTGCTGGTGGGCGCCTTCGGCATCGCGATGGAGAAGACGCTGCTCAAGCGGCTGTATCACCTCGATCACCTGTACGGGCTGCTGCTCACCTTCGGCATCGCGCTGATCTGCGAAGGCCTGTTCCGCTACGGATTCGGCATCTCCGGCGAGCGCTACGACGTGCCGCCGCAGCTGACCGGCGGGCAGAACCTCGGCTTCATGTTCATGCCGAACTACCGAGCGTGGGTCGTCGTCGCATCGCTCGCGGTGTGCCTGGTGACCTGGTACGTGATCGAGCGCACGAAGCTGGGGGCCTATCTGCGCGCCGGCACCGAGAATCCGCGGCTGCTGCAGGCATTCGGCATCAACGTGCCGCTGATGATCACGCTCACCTACGGGTACGGGGTGGCGCTGGCCGCCTTCGCGGGCGTGCTCGCTGCGCCGATCTTCCAGGTCAACCCGCTGATGGGTTCGAACCTGATCATCGTGGTGTTCGCGGTAGTGGTGATCGGCGGCATGGGCTCGATCGCCGGTGCGATCGTCACCGGCCTGAGTCTCGGCCTGATCGAGGGCATCGTGAAATCGGGCGTGATCGCAACCCTGATCGAGAAGCTGACCGGGGGCGTGCCGGTGCTGTCGCAGGTGATCTATCCGGTGAAGCTGCTGTTCCAGCCGGAGGCTTCGGCGGTGATCATCTTCGTGGTGATGGTCATCGTCCTGCTGGTACGACCGGCAGGGCTGTTCGGGCGCGAGAAGTAGGCGGCGGGCAGCGGGTGCGGATGGAGCGACGAGGGCTTCCCGACGCCCCGGTCCGGGCAATCGCGCCAGCGCGGCACGTGCAGGCGTGGTGGCGGGAAGATGCCGTCCTTCGACGGACTACAGGGAGGAGAGCGCGGCGTGGCAGGCAATGACAAGGGCAGCGCGCCAGCGGCGGCAGGGGGCGCGCTGGTCGGCATCGGCATTCTGGTGGCGATCGGACTGATCGCACCGTTTCTCGTCTATCCGACCTTCATGATGAAGGTCTGGTGCTTCGCGCTGTTCGCCTGCGCGTTCAACCTGCTGCTCGGCTACACGGGCCTGCTGTCGTTCGGGCACGCCGCGTTCCTGTCGGTAGGGGGCTACCTCGCCGGCCACGCGTGCAAGGTGTGGGGCCTCACCCCGGAACTGGGCATCGTGCTGGGCACGCTTGCCGGCGGCGCGGTCGGCTACGTCTTCGGCTCGCTGGCGATCCGCCGCTCGGGTATCTACTTCGCGATGATCACGCTGGCGCTGTCGCAGATGGTGTACTTCGTGTGGCTGCAGGCGCCGTTCACCGGCGGCGAGGACGGGCTGCAGGGGGTGCCGCGCGGTCGCCTGTTCGGGCTGATCGACCTCGACGGCATCTACACGATGTACTACTTCGTGTTCGCCGTGTTCATGGCCGGCTTCCTGCTGATCTACCGCACGATCCACTCGCCGTTCGGGCAGGTGCTCAAGTCGATCCGCGAGAACGAGCCGCGCGCGATTTCGCTCGGCTACGACGTCGATCGCTACAAGGTGGTCGCATTCACGCTGTCGGCGGCGCTGTCGGGCACGGCCGGGGCGACCAAGACGCTGGTGTTCCAGCTCGCCTCGCTGTCGGACGCGCACTGGCACATGTCGGGCGAGGTGGTGCTGATGACGCTGCTCGGCGGGCTGGGCACGGTGTTCGGCCCGGTGGTCGGGGCCCTGCTGGTGGTCTCGCTGCAGAACCAGCTGCCGCAGGGGGTGGGCGCCTGGGTGCCGGTGATCATGGGCGTGATCTTCGTCGTCTGCGTGCTCGCGTTTCGTCGTGGCATCGTCGGTGAACTGCAGGCACTGCTGCGGCGCTGAGCGCCGTCTGCTGCCGCAACGGGCGGGGCGGAGTACCTCGCCCCGCGTCCGTCCCGGCCCCGCCCCGCGCCTCGCCGGTTGGGCGCGCCGCGAGCACGAAGCTGACCGATCGCCAGCGGCTATACTCCGGTTTCGACAGGTAGCCAACCTGTAGCCAAGACAGCCGAGGGCGGTTCCGATGAAGGTACTGGTCGCAGTCAAGCGCGTGGTCGACTACAACGTCAAGGTGCGGGTGAAGGCCGACGGCACCGGCGTCGACATCGCCAACGTCAAGATGTCGATGAACCCGTTCGACGAGATCGGGGTCGAGGAGGCGATCCGGCTCAAGGAAGCCGGCACCTGCAGCGAGATCGTCGCGGTATCGCTGGGCGTCGCACAGTGCCAGGAGACGCTGCGCACCGCGCTGGCGATGGGCGCAGATCGCGCGATCCTGGTCGAAACCGACGTCGAACTGCAGCCGCTCGCCGTCGCCAAGCTGCTCAAGGCGGTGATCGACAGGGAACAGCCGAAGCTCGCGATCCTCGGCAAGCAGGCGATCGACGACGACGCCAACCAGACCGGGCAGATGCTCGCCGCGCTGCTGGGCTGGCCGCAGGCCACCTTCGCGTCCAGGCTGACGATCACGGGCGATCGCGCGGAGGTCGTGCGCGAGATCGACGGCGGGCTGGAGACGCTGCAACTCGGGCTGCCGGCGGTGATGACCACCGACCTGCGCCTGAATGAACCGCGCTACGTCACGCTGCCCAACATCATGAAGGCGAAGAAGAAGCCGCTCGAGGTGATCAAGCCCGACGCGCTGGGTGTCGATCCGGCACCGCGGCTCGCCACGCTGAAGGTCGAGGAACCGCCGAAACGCCAGGCCGGGGCGAAGGTGGCCGACGTCGCCGAACTGGTAGCCAAGCTGAAGAACGAGGCCAAGATCATCTGAGGCACGCGCGCGAGCGCATTCCCGCCAGCTGCCGCAGCCCGCGGCGCCCGAGCGGCCAGCGGCGGCCCGGCGAGGCGGCAAGATACGAAGGAGCACACGGCATGAGCATTCTGGTCATCGCGGAACACGAAGAGGGCGTACTCAAGCCCTGCACGCTGAACACCATCGCCGCGGCGACGCGCGTCGGCGGTCCGGTCACGGTCCTGGTGGCCGGCGACAACGTCGAACCGGTGGCCGCCGCGGTCGCGGCGACTGCCGGCGTGGCCAGGGTCCTGGTGGCCAAGGCGGCCCACCTGGCGAAACCCACCGCCGAGAATGTCGCTGCACAGGTGATGGCGATCGCCGGCCAGTACACGCACGTGCTCGCCCCTGCGACCAACTTCGGCAAGAACTTCATGCCGCGGGTCGCCGCGCTGCTCGACGTTGCGCAGATCTCGGAGATTTCCGCCGTGATCTCGGCCGACACGTTCGTGCGGCCGATCTACGCCGGCAACGTGCTGGCGACCGTGCAGTCGAAGGACCCGATCAAGGTGATCACCGTGCGCTCGACCGCATTCGAGCCCGCCGAGGCCGGCGGCAGCGCGCCAGTGGAATCGATCGCCGCAGCGGGCGACACCGGACAGACCGCTGTCAGCGGCCGCAACCTGACCAAGTCCGAGCGTCCTGAACTCACCGCGGCACGTGCGATCGTCTCCGGTGGCCGCGGCATGGGCAACGGCGAGAACTTCAGGATCCTCGAAGCGCTGGCCGACAGGCTGGGTGCTGCGGTGGGTGCTTCGCGCGCCGCCGTGGACGCGGGCTTCGTTCCCAACGACTATCAGGTGGGGCAGACCGGCAAGGTGGTGGCGCCCGAACTGTACGTCGCAGTGGGTATCAGCGGCGCGATCCAGCACCTCGCCGGCATGAAGGACAGCAAGGTGATCGTCGCCATCAACAAGGACGCCGAAGCGCCCATCTTCCAGGTGGCCGACTACGGACTGGTGGCCGATCTGTTCCAGGCAGTGCCTGAGCTGACGCAGGCGCTGTCGAGCTGATCGGCACCCCCTGCGCGCGGCTGCCGGGCTGATGGCGCCGGTTGTGCGATGAGCGACGCCGCCGCGAGCGTGCGCTGGCGTGCGCCGGTGCAGGCGCTGCAGTTCGTCATCGAGGAAGTGATCGGCTGGGATCGGCCCGGCGCAGTCAGCGGGTTCGATCCCGCGCTCACCGGCGACGTCCTCACCGAGGCTGCGCGGTTCGCCCGCAGCGAGCTCGCACCGCTCGACGCCGCCGGTG
>CANGUQ010000414.1 GCA_947456915.1 Betaproteobacteria bacterium | reverse complement strand
GCGCCGGGCCGATCTCGATCAGCGGAAACACGACCGCCTCGCCGCCCGCGCCGGCGATCGCCCGTGCGAGGCGTGCGCTCTGCTCGCGCGGGCGGGTGATCACCACGCGACGTCCGCGCAGCGCAACGTCCGGCGCGCCCGACGCGGCTTCGCGCGCGCTCATAGCGCGGCGAGAATCTCCGCCGCGCCCTGCTCGGTCAACCGTTGCGCCAGCGCCTGGCCCAGCGCCTCGCCGGCATCGGGCGACCCGCTGACCTCGTCGCGCACCATGCGCTTGCCGTCGGGACTGGCGACGAAGCCACGCACACGCAGCACGCCGCCGGCGAGCTCGGCAAAGCCGCCCAGCGGCACCGTGCAGCTGCCGGCCAGCGCCCGTGACAGCGCACGCTCGGCCACCACGCACTGCGTGACCTCGCGATCGGCAAGCACCGACAGCGCCTGCATCAGGTCCGGCCGATCGCTGCGGCACTCGATGCCCAGCGCGCCCTGTCCGACCGCCGGCAGGCTCTCCTCCGGGGTGAGCAGCGAAGCGATGCGCCCGGCGAGACCGAGCCGCCTCAGCCCCGCCGCGGCAAGGATGATCGCCGCGTACTGCCCCTCGTCGAGCTTGCGCAACCGTGTCTGCACGTTGCCGCGCAGCGGCCGCACGTCCAGATGCGGGTAGTTGGCGCGCAGCTGGCTCTCGCGGCGCAGGCTGGAGGTGCCGACCACGCTGCCCGCCGGCAGCTCCGACAGCTGCGTGTAGCGATTCGAGACGAAGGCATCACGCGGATCGTCCCGCGACAGGATCGCCGGCAGGGCAAACCCCTCGGGCAGCCACATCGGCACGTCCTTCATCGAGTGCACGGCGATGTCGGCGCGCGACTCGAGCATCGCCTGCTCGAGTTCCTTCACGAACAGCCCCTTGCCGCCGATGGTGGCGAGCGACTGATCGAGCAGCCGGTCGCCTTCGGTGGTCATGCCCAGGATGCTGACCGAGATGCCCGGCCAGTGGCTGCGCAGCCTCGCCTGCACGTGCTCGGCCTGCCACATCGCCAGCAGGCTCTCGCGCGAAGCAATGACGATCGAGGATACGGGTGGCGCGGCGCTGCCGGCGGACTGCGAGGAAAACGAGGACATCGGACGCGGGTACGGCGGCGAGCGAACCGGCCGCTTCCGCGACAGCGGCAGACCGGTACCCGCAGCATCATCGAAGTAGGCGTGTGTCATGGTAGCACCGCAATTGCGGTGTCTCCGGGGCAGAACCTGCAGCGGCATCGACATGACGCGACCGGCGCGGCCACTTCGCGCGGGCGAAGCGGCCGCCCGGCAGCGCAGCCCTGCCCCCTGCGACCCGTCTGCGGTCCCGGCGTGGAGATCCGCTGCGGGATCTCGCCCACGTCCGCACCCGCGCACCGTGCCCGCGACGGCGCCCGATGCCGTGTTGCCCGCGCCGACGCGCGCGACGCCCGCCGCACGCAGACCGGCTTGCCGATCACTCCGTTGCGCGATCCATCCCGAACGAAGCAACACTGCCGCGTGCGCGCGGATCGACCCGCTCGCACAGCTTGATCACCCAGATCGTGCGCTGATAAGGCGAACCGCGCGCGCCATCGAGCGTGTCGTCGGGCCGGCTCGCGCGCACCAGATACTGCACGGCGGGCAGCGGCGCGAAGTCGGGAATCGCGCGCAGCGTGGGCAGCCACACGTGCATCGCGCGCGCCATCAGCACGAGCTTGCGGCGGGTGCTCACCACGGCGCGACGCGACACGCTGTCGTGTCCTGCGCGCTCGATCTCGCGGCCGATCTCCGCGTACACGATGCGCGCGGACTCGATCGCGGGCCGGCAGTCGCGCGGCAGCTCGGCGATACCGGCACGCGCGCGCGCGTACAGCCGCTCGGCAGCCTGCAGCAGGCGCGCGGTGACGCGCCCGATCGCCTCGTTGAACACCGGGGTACGCAGCCACGCCTGCGGATCGATGCCCTCCTGGCGCAGCCAGTCGCGCGGCAGATAGAGACGGCCGTTGCGCGCGTCCTCGCCGACGTCGCGCGCGATGTTGGTCAACTGCATCGCCACGCCCAGTTCGCACGCGCGAGCGAGCGCCTGCGCGCTGCGCGTTCCCATCAGGATCGCCATCATCGCGCCCACGGTACCGGCCACCCGGGCGCCGTAGTCCTCGACCTGCGCGAGCGTGTCGTAGGTGCGCCCCTGGGCATCCCACTGGAAGCCCTCGATCAGCGCGTCGAGCAGATCCCGCGGCAGATCGAAACGGTGCACGACGGCGGCGAGCGCCCGGTCGGCGTCGATCGGCTGCGGCCGTCCGGCATAGATCGCATCGAGTCGGGCAGTGAGCTCGGCGACCGCGGTCCGCGGTTCGTGCGACAGATCGATCGCATCGTCGGCGACGCGGCAGAACGCATAGAGCGCGATCGCCGCGCAGCGCACCCGCTGCGGCAGCACGCGCGAGGCGGCGAAGAACGATCGGGAGCCGCCGCGCATCAACTGCTCGCAGGCAGCCAGATCGAGCAGCTCGCCGGCGGCGGCGGGTTCGCGCGCGGTGCGGGCGCTCGGCGGCATCGTGCTCAAGGTGGCGGACGGCGGCAGCGAGGTATCAGGCATGGCGGGATGTACTCGTGGCAGTGGCGGACGCAGCGCGGGCAGCGGTACCGGGAGGCGCTGGCGGGACGATCGATGCAGGGTCGGGCACCACCGAGTCGAGCGCCTTGGCCGACATCAGCACACCGGGCACACCTGCACCCGGGTGGGTACCGGCACCGACCAGATACAGCCGATCGATGTCTTCGCTGCGGTTGTGCGGTCGGAACCAGGCGCTCTGCAGCAGGATCGGCTCCAGGCCGAACGCGGCGCCCTTGTACGAGAGCAGCCGGTCGTGGAAGTCCTGCGGCGTGGTGATGCGCGAGGTGACGATGTCGCGCTCGAAGCCCGGCAGCACGGTGCGGTCGAGCGCGCGCGCGATACGCGCACGGTACTGCTCGGCGAAGCTCGCCCAGTCGGTGCCGCTGTCCAGATGCGGCACCGGCGACAGCACATAGAATGCGTCGCAGCCAGGCGGCGCCATCCGCGGGTCGGTGGCGGTCGGGCGATGCAGGTACAGACTGAAATCATCGGCGAGCCGATGCTTGCGGAAGATGTCGTCGAGCAGTTCACGATAGCGCGGCCCGAGCAGCATCATGTGATGCGGCACCTCGGGATAGGTGCGCCTGACCCCGAAGTACCAGACGAAGAGGCTCATCGAATACTTGCCGCGCGCGATGCGGGCATCGCTCCACTTGCGTCGGTGCTGCGGCTCGATCAGGTGGCGATAGGTCCACGCCATGTCGGCATTGGAGACCACGATGTCCGCGGCGAGCCGCTCGCCGCTCGCGAGCGTGACCCCCGTGGCACGGCCGTGATCGACCTCGATGCGCCTCACCTCCGCATTGCAGCGCACGGCGCCGCCGCGCGACTCGATGAGCGTTACCAGAGCGCGCACCAGCGAGCCGGTGCCGCCCATCGCCCAGTGCACGCCGGCGCGCCGCTCCAGCGCGTTGATCAGGCTGTAGACGCTGGTCACGGAGAACGGGTTGCCGCCGATCAGCAGCGTCTGCAGACTGAACGCAGCGCGCAGGCGGGCGTCCTTGAAGTGATGCGCAACCATCCCGTGCATCGTCCGCCAGCCGCGCATGCGGATCAGCGACGGCACCGCGTAGAGCAGGTCGGCGAGACTGTCGTACGCGATGCTGCCCAGCTTCTCGAAGCCCAGCCGGTAGCACAGCTCGGCCTCGCGCTGGAACGCATCGAAGCCGGCCAGATCCGAAGGCGCCAGGCGTGCGACCTCGGCGCGCATCTTCGCCGCCTCGCCGCTGTAGTCGAAGTGGCTGCCGTCATCGAAGCGGATGCGGTAGAACGGGTCGAGTGCGCGCAGCTCGACGTCATCGGCGAGGCGCCGTCCGCACAGTGCCCACAGCTCTTCGAGCATGAACGGCGCGGTCACGATGGTCGGTCCGGCATCGAAGGTGAAACCGTCCTGCCGGTGCACGTATGCGCGCCCGCCGGGCGCGTCGAGTTTCTCCAGAACAGTGACCTGGTAGCCGCGGCACAGCAGGCGCACTGCCGCCGCCAGCCCGCCGAAGCCGCTGCCGATGACCAGCGCGGTCGCCGCACGCGCACCGTCGGCGACGGGCGCGGCATCGCGCGCACCGCGTGCGCTCTGCGG
>CANGUQ010000413.1 GCA_947456915.1 Betaproteobacteria bacterium | reverse complement strand
TCGCCGCGGCCGCAGTGCGCGGGATCCTGCGCGCGGCCGGTCGCGCGGTGCCGAGCAGCGGCAGCTCCGGGGCAGGACCGTGGGGCAGGGGTGCAGGCAGCCGTGTCGTGCGGCGTCCGCCCGGAGCGCTGGCGAGCGAGCGCGCCGGCCGGTAGACTCGGCGACGGTTCTCGTCGCGTGCTACCCCGGTTTCAGGAGCCCTCATGACCCGTCGCCGCATCGAAGGTTCGTTCGTCGCGCTGATCACCCCGTTCAACGAGAACGGCTCGATCGATTACGGCGCATTTCGCACGCTGCTCGATTTCCAGCCGCGCCACGGCACGCGTGCGATCCTGTTCATGGGCTCGACCGGCGAGTCCTCGATGCTCTTGCCCGAGGAGAAGAAGGAACTCATCGTCGAGACAGCGAAGATGAAGACCGGGGCGATGGAGTTCTTCTACGGCTGCACCGGCAACAATACCGACTCGACGATCGCCAACCTGCGCTTCGCGAAGGACAACGGCGCCGACGGGGCGATCCTCGCCGCGCCGTCGTACATCTGCGCTTCTGAAGCGGATGCCGAAGCGTTCTTCCTCGAGGTCGCCGATGCCGTCGATCTGCCGCTGGGCATCTACAACAACCCGCCGCGGGTGAAGACCGACCTGCACTGGGACAACCTGCTGCGCATCTTCCGGCACCCGAACTACGTCGTGCACAAGGAGTCGACCACACGGGTGGGGCAGGTCGCCCAGATCATCGCCGGGCGTCCCGACGTGTCGATCATGTGCTGCGACTCGCCCAATCTCGGACTGGTGCTGCCGACGATGTCGCTCGGCGGCCACGGCACGGCGAACATGACCGGCAACATCGCTCCGGGCGAACTGGCGACGATCTCGAAGCCGTGGCAGAGCTACGCCGAAGCGACCGACTTCAAGGACACGTACCTGAAGATCCTGCCGCTGTGGCACTACGTGTATTCCTACATCAACCCGGTCGCGCTGAAGTCGCTGATGAACGCCTGCGGGCTGCCGGCGGGCAGCCTGCGCCGGCCGCTGCGCAACCTCGAGGGCGAGCCGCTCGCGAAGGGTATCGAGATCGTGCGCAGCCTCGGACTCGATCGCAGGTACGGCTACACGCTCGGCCGCAGGCTCGCCGCCGTCGCCTGAGCGCGGCAAGCGGGCGGCCGAACCCCGGTGTCGGCACGGACCGGCAGCGGCGAGGATCGCGTCCGCCCTCGCCGTCCGGCACCTGCCACGAAAAAAGGGGCCAGGCCCCTTTTTGCTGTCCGCGCAGGCGCGTGGCGGTCTGCTGCACCTGCTTCTGAGCCGGGTACATCCTGAGTGGTGCACGCCGCACGTGACCACCACCCATACCGGGGCGATTGGAAAAAAGGGGAAAAAAGGGGCCAGGCCCCTTTTTGCTGAGCGGGATGGATGCCGTCACGGCGACGATCTGCCTCGGGACGATCGCCGCCGGGATCGTGCCGCTGGTGCTCTCGCGCCGGCGCAGCCGTTACTGATCACCGCTCCGGGCGGCGCTGCCCGAACCCGACCCGAAAAAGGGGCCTCGAAAAAGGGGCCTGGCCCCTTTTCCTTTTTCGGGGAGCTAGAGCGGCTGGATCAGCACGCGGCGGAAGCGGATCAGGCCGCCGCCCGACTGCAGGGCGATCGGGCCGCTCGCGTACTTGCCGTCGTTGATGTCGACGGTGGTCTGGCCGTTGAAGACCACGATCAGGCGTGTGCCGCGAGCGGTGATGTCGAGCGTGTTCCAGCGGCCACCGGCCTGGGGATAGGGCTGGGAGACCTTGGCAAAGTCGACGATCGCGCCGGTGCCGTAGGTGGGATCGGGCCGGGTGTCCCAGATGTTCACTTCGTACGAGTTGCCGGCGGTGATCTTGTTCGCATCCTGGGCGCGGATGAAGATGCCGCTGTTGGTCTTGGCCTCGGCGTAGAACTCGGCGCGGATGCGGAAGTCGCGGAACGACTGGCGTGTCACCAGGAAGCCGGGGCCGCCGTCGTCGGCTTCGAGGATGCCGCTGGTCACGCGCCAGCTGCCCTTGCCGATGGCGTTGAACTGCTCGAGGCCCTTGCCGTCGAACAGGGCGATCCAGTTGCCGCCATCGCCCGTGCCGGCGCAACCGGCAAGAGCCAATGCGGCGAGCGAACCCGAGGCACTCAGTACTTGACGACGATTCACGGCGATCTCCTCTCGAGGGCGCCGGGCAGCGTGGATGTCGATGTCATTGCCCTGCCAGTCAATGGCAGCGCGGCGGGTTTGCCCGGTCACTGTTGATGGTAGCAAAGCGTTGCGAGAGGCGCGGGGCAGGCGCGGGCGAGCGCATGCGACAGGCCGACCGCGTCCGCACGCGGCCGTGGCAGAGGACTGGTGCGCGCGCACTGCACTCGCTGCAATCCCGCCGCGTCCGTATTTCAGTCGGGCGCCTGCGCGGCGAACGCGCGGATCAGGTCGCTCACTGGCTGCGGCGCTTCGACGTAGAGTGCATGCCCGAGGTCCGGAAGCAGGTGCCAGCTTGCACTCGGGCAGGCATCGGCGATGCGCCGGCAGGCGGCCGGCGGCGTCACGCGGTCCTCGGCGCCGCAGAACACGCTGACCGGCAGCGCCAGTGCCCCGATGTCGCTGGCGAGGTCGCCCTGCGCGAGCATGTGCACGGCCTGCACATAACCCTGCGGATCCAGGCGCGTCATGTTCCAGCGCACCAGTGCCACCGCGGCCGACGGCGCCTTCGCCGAGAGCAGATTGCCCGAGCGCGTGCGCGCGAGCTCGTCCGGGCCGAGGCGCTGCATCTGACCGATGCGCTCGTCGAGTCTTGCCTGCCGCTCCTGCGGGTCGAGTCGCGCGTGCCCGCCTGCGGGACTCGCCAGCATCAGTGCGCGCAGACGTGGCGCATGGCGTGCAGCGAAGGCACCGGCGATCAGCGCCCCCAGCGAGTGCCCTACCAGCACGAAACGATCGAGGCCGAGCGCATCGACGAACTCGCGCAGGCGTTCGGCGTAGTCGGCGGCCTGCGGCGCCGCCGGCACGAGCGGCGTCGAACTCCCGTAGCCCGGCGCATCCCACGCGATCACGCGAAAGTGCCCACCCAGCAGATCGAGCTGGTGCAGCCACGATCCCGACCCCGAGCCGATGCCGTGCAGCAGCACGATCGGTGCGCCCTCACCACACACCCGAAAGGAGACACACGTGCTGTCGTCGATGCGCAGCGTGTGCTGCCTGTGGCGCGCGACGAGCGCCTCGATCGCAGGCGTGTCCTCGGCAGGGGCTTCGAGCAGGCTCATCGCGGGCAGGGCGGTCGTCGCAAGGGTAGACAGAGGGCGGCACGGGCCGGCGCAGCAGGCGCGCGGGGGCAGCAGATCAGAACAGGCTCAGGTCCATCTTCCTGAGGATCGGCTCGAAGCGGCGGATGTCATCGGCGACGCGCTTGCCGAACTCTTCCGCACCAGCCGGCATCGGTTCCGCCCCCTGCGCGAGAATGCGCTCGCGTACCTTCGGGTTGGCGAGGATCTTCGTCACTTCGGTGCTCAGGCGCTTCACCACCTCGGGCGGTGTCCCTGCCGGCGCGAACCAGCCGTGCCAGCCCGATACCACCTCCATGCCCTTCACTCCCCACGCTGCCAGCGGCTTCAGTTCCGGCAACGCGGGCAGCGGCTGCGGTCCGATGATCGCCAGTGCCCGCAGCCGTCCGGCCTTGACCTGCTCGATCGTGGTGGCCGAATCGAACAGGTAGTCGATGCGGCCGGCGAGCAGGTCCTGCACGGCTGGCGCCAGCCCCTTGTAAGGGATGTGCGTAGCCGAGATGCCGGCGGCGCCATTGAAGATCTCGGTGGCAACGTGGATCAGGCTGCCGCTGCCCGAGGACCCGTAGGTGAGCCTGCCGCCCTGCGCCCGGGCGAAGACCACGAACTCGTCGACGTTCGCCGCCTTGATGTGCGGCCCGGTGACCAGCACGTAGTTCGTCCGTGCGGTCTGCGCGATCGGCACGAACGCCTTGAGCGGGTCGAACCAGTTGTCGTCCTTCTTCTGCAGGAACGGATTGAGCGTGAGCGTGTTGGCGCCGCTCACCAGCAGCGTGTGGCCGTCAGGGGCCGCGCGCGCCACCGCCGCTGCGGCGATGCTGCCGGCGGCGCCGCCGCGGTTGTCGATCAGCACGTTCTGGCCGAGGCTGCGCGAGAGTTCGTCGCCGATCACTCGCGCGATGGCGTCGATCGAGCCGCCGGCAGCGACC
>CANGUQ010000412.1 GCA_947456915.1 Betaproteobacteria bacterium | reverse complement strand
CGGACCGGCATGGTCCGGCCCGACCGGGGAGAGCGCGCCGCAGCCGACGGTGGAGGCAAGCAGTGCGGCGGCCATGGTCCGCGCCGCCGCAGGCGGGGTGCGCCGGGTCACGCCGCGCTCCGGGTACCGTCCGCCGCTGCCTCGGTCCGGCGCACGCGCTCGGCGTCGATCATCGCCACCGCGTAGCCGGCAAGGCGTTCGGCCAGCGTGTCGACCGCTGGCGCGTCGGCAAGGATGCGCGGCGCAATGCCGTTGACGATTTCCTGGGCGACGAAGTAGTGCACCGCCATCGCGACGATGGCGAAGCACAGTCGTTGCAGATCGAGGTCGGCGTGCGCGGTCGGCGCATCGAGCGCAAGTTCGCGCGCGAGCAGCTGCAGCATCGCGAAGTGCCCGGGCTTGATCTCGTTCTCGATCTCCTCGGCCCACAGGCCGGTCGGCTCGACCATCTCGCGAAAATGCAGTCGCATCACCAGTCGCACCGCTTCGCCGCGCTTGAGCGGCTCGAGAAATTCCGCGAAGAAGCGCTGCAGTGCCGGCAGCAGTGCCACGCCTTCGAAGTCGGCGTTCTGCTTGCCCGGGCACAGATCACCCAGCGGTTCCATGAACGCTGCGCGGTACAGGCCGGCCTTGTCGCCGAAGTAGTAGCCGATAGCCGACACGTTCACCCCGGCCGCCTGCGCGATCTCGCGTGTGCTGGTGCGCTCGAACCCCTTGGCGGCGAACAGCCGCAGCGCCGTGTAGAGCAGCTTTTCCCGCGCCTGTGCGCCATCGGCGCGGCTGGCAATCGCCGTGGACCCCACGAGATTCTTCTCCTGAACATATGAATCAATCGACCGATTGAAGTATAGTTCAAACGATCGAATGAAATCACGCTGCCCGGCGGTGTTCAGGCGCCCCGGCCGCAGCGACTCCCCGCCGCAGGGACTCCCCGGTACGCCGCCGCCCGGTACGCCGCCGCCCGGTACGCTGCCGCCCGGCACGATGCGAAGCCCGGCCAGGCGCGGACGGAGGCGGTTCGGGGCCTGTTGCCGGTCGGCAGCAGGAAGACGGGCGCACAACGGCCTGTCCGGTGACGTCGGGCTGATCCCGGACCACGGGCGACTGCCGGCGGTGAGACGCCAGCGCGACGCGTCGTGCGCCAGCTGCCGGACTGCTAGAACCGTCTGATCAGAGTCATCCGGTCGCCATCGCGCTGCATCTCGACCCGGTTGAGGAAGCTCATCCCGAGCAGGATCACCGGCAGGTTGTTGCCCTCGTGCACCGAAGCCTCCACGTTGTTCAGCGTGATCTCGCCGATGCGCACGGTGGCGAGCACGACGCGAAACACCGGCACCACGCCGTTGGCGGTGGAGGTGAGGCTGCGCGCCCCGCTGCTGTAGTGGATTCCCAGCTGGCGGGCGGTCGCGCTCGACATCGAGATCAGCGTCGCACCGGTGTCGACCAGCATCTTCGCGCCCGCGCCGTTGATCTCCCCGCTCGCCCAGAAGTGACCGCCCCCGTCGGAACTGAGCACGGCCTGCTGGCGCCCGGCAGTGGAGCGTTGCGTGGCGATGGACTGGCCCATGCCGAGCGTCTCGCGCCGCCCGTTGATCTCGACCACCGCCTGCTGGCTGTTGGCCGAGATCAGCCGCACACCCTCCGGCGTGGTCTGCCCCGCCTTGATCGTGCGCGGCGTGCCGTTGTTGATCACCAGCACGGCGCTGTCCTGGAACAGCCCGATCACGTTGACGTCGACCTTGCCTTGCGCGCGGGTCGGGGGCATCACGGCGGCCGCGAGCACCAGCGCAGCAAGCTCGGCGCCAGCCCGCACGGCGCGCCTGCGGGTGAACGACACGCCGGGGAGCAGCGGGCTGGCAGCTGTGCGCGCGTCCGGGGCGACCTGCGGTTGGGCTACCATCCGCAACTGGCCAGCAGCGGCGCGCTGCCCGAACGCGTGCCGCACAGAGAGTCCGTCATGAAACCCGTTGCCATATTTCGCTACGCACCCACCGAAGGTCCAGGGCATTTTGCCACGTTCCTCGAGGCACACGGCATTCGGTGGCGCCTGATCGCGATCGACGAAGGGGAGCCGGTGCCGCCGTCCGCGACGGCGTTTTCCGGCCTCGCGTTCATGGGTGGCCCGATGAGCGTCAACGACGATCTGCCGTGGATCGAGCCGGGGCTGGCGCTGATCCGCGACGCGCTGGCGCACGACACGCCGATGATCGGTCACTGCCTCGGCGGCCAGCTGATGTCGAGGGCGCTGGGCGGTGTGGTCAGCCGCAATCCGGTCAAGGAGATCGGCTGGGGCGAGGTTGGCGTCGAGTCCTCGCGGGCAGCACGCGACTGGCTCGGCGATGTCGCCTCGTTCGTGGCGTTTCACTGGCACGGCGAGACGTTCACGATACCTCCGGGCGCGACGCGCCTCGCAGGCAGCCGCTGGTGCGACAACCAGATGTTCGTGCTGGGCCCGCATCTGGGCATGCAGTGCCACGTCGAAATGACCGAGCCGATGATTCGGGTCTGGACGCTGGGCGGCTGGCAGGAGATCCGTGACAATCCGGTGCCCTCGGTGCAGTCGGTGGAGACGATCCAGCGCGAGATCGACACGCACCTGTCGGGCCTGCGCAGCGTGGCCGAGCGGCTGTATCTGCGCTGGAGCCGGGAGCTTCGCCAGGAGGCGCAGGCGGGCGCCCGCTGACCGGGGCATCCGGTTCCGGCCGGCGCGCGCTCACGGGGCTGACGGGCAGCGGCAGCGCGGCCCGGGCAGTCCCCTCTGCGCTGCGCGCGCTCGACAGCGATTGTCCGTTGCGGCCCGCGCTGCGATGCCGTGAGTCCGCGCCGAGCGATGCGCAGGCCCGCTGATCAGACCGTCGCGCCGAACAGCGCACCGGCGCCGGCGGTGATCGCCATCGCCAGCGCGCCCCAGAACGTCACCCGTGCAGCGCCGGTCGCCGCGTCAGCGCCACCTGCGCGCGCGGCAACCGCGCCCAGCACGGCGAGAAAGATCAGCGCGGTACCTGCCACCCACCAGCCAAGCAGGTGCTCCGGTGCGAGAGCTGCCACGCACAGCGGCAGCGCGGCGCCGGCAGCGAAGCTTGCAGCCGAGGCAACTGCCGCCTGCACCGGACGCGCACTCATCGTCGCCGAGATCCCGAGTTCGTCGCGAGCATGGGAACCCAGCGCGTCGTGCGCGGTGAGCTGCGCGGCGACCTGCTGCGCCAGGTCGGGCGCAAGCCCCCGGCTGACGTAGATCGCGGTCAGTTCGCGTTCCTCCGAGGCTGGATCGGCGGCGAGTTCGGCGCGCTCGCGTGCGAGATCGGCTTTCTCCGTATCCGACTGCGAGTGCACCGACACGTACTCGCCGGCAGCCATCGACATCGCCCCCGCGATCAGGCCGGCGAAGCCTGCCACCAGCAGGCTGCGCTGATCGGCGCTCGCCGCCGCCACGCCGACTACCAGACTCGCGGTGGACACGATGCCGTCGTTCGCGCCGAGCACCGCTGCACGCAGCCAGCCGATGCGGTCGGTGCGGTGGCGCTCGGCGTGGCGGCTCGGAGTCACAGGCAGCGTGCCGTGTACCGCTGGCCGCAGCGTCGACCGGCCGGCGTCGCGGCACCGCATGCAGACGCGTGCGCTACCGCGTTGCCGGTCACGGCTTCAGTCACGGAAGTTGTTGAACTGCACCGGGTAGTCCGTGATCGACTTCTTCACCAGCGCGATCGCCTCCTGCAGCGTGTCCTTCTTCGCGCCGGAGACGCGCACTGCGTCGCCCTGGATGCTGCCCTGCACCTTCATCTTGCTGTCCTTCAGCAGCTTGACGATCTGCTTGGCGCGATCGCTCTCGATGCCGGTCTTCACCTTGACCGCCTGCTTCGCCTTGTTGCCGCTCACCTTCTCGATCTCGCCGTGCTCGAGGCAACGGATGTCGACGCCGCGCTTGGTCAGCTTGCCGATGAGCACGTCCTTGACCTGCCCGACCTTGAACTCGTCGTCTGCGAACAGCGTCAGCACCTTGTCCTTCTCGTTCCACTCGACGCGCGCGTCCGAGCCCTTGAAGTCGAAACGGTTGGTGATTTCCTTGTTCGCCTGGTCGAGCGCGTTGTGTACCTCGACCTGATTCACTTCCGAGACGATGTCGAATGACGGCATGGGGGCGTCGGGCACTGATGAAGGAGGCTTCAGTGTAACGCGGCGGCGTGCACGCGCGGCAGGTTCAGAACAGCGAGCCGGTGCGCCCCGGCGCGG
>CANGUQ010000411.1 GCA_947456915.1 Betaproteobacteria bacterium | reverse complement strand
CGCGCCGCCTGCCGCGCCTCGCCCCCAGCCTCCCCCCGCATCCGCTCCCGCCGCCCCGATGGCCGTCAACTGGTTCAAGTACGCCGCTCCAGCGAGCTTCTACGGACTCGCCGGACGGCTCGTGCCGTGGTTCGCCGGCGCAGCCATCGCCACCGGGGTGCTCGGGCTGTACATCGGTCTGGTGCTCGCCCCGACCGATTTCCAGCAGGGCGACGCATACCGGATCATCTATATCCATGTCCCTGCTGCCTGGATGGGCATGTTCACCTACCTGGTGATGGCCGGCTGGGCAGCGGCGGGACTCGTGTTCAACACGCGGCTGTCGGGCATGATGGTGCAATCGCTCGCGCCGACCGGTGCGCTGTTCACCTTCATCGCGCTGTGGACCGGTGCGCTGTGGGGTCGGCCGACCTGGGGCACCTACTGGGTGTGGGACGCGCGGCTCACCTCGACGCTGATCCTCTTCTTCCTCTACATCGGTTACCTCGCCTTGCACGCATCGATCGACGAATCGCGGCGCGCCGATCGCGCGGGGGCCGTGCTGGTGCTGGTGGGTGTGGTTAACGTGCCGATCATCTATTTCTCGGTGCAGTGGTGGAACACGCTGCATCAGGGCGCCTCGGTGAAGCCAGGCAGCTCCGCCATGGCCACGGTGATGCTCACCGGCATGCTGGTGATGGCGATCTCGGCGTGGATGTACACGATCGCGGTGTCGCTCGCGCGGGTGCGCGCGATCATCATCGAGCGCGAACAGCACAGCCAGTGGGTCGGCGAACTGCTCGCCGACGCCGATCGCGCGACGGCGGAGCAGGCGACATGAACTGGGCGAGCTGGTCGGACTTTCTGGCGATGGGTGGCTACGCGTTCTTCGTGTGGGGCGCATACGGAGTCACCGCGATCGCGCTGGCGATCGAGGTGATCGTGCTGGTGCGCGGGCGCCGCCGGGCTTTCGCGCGCGCGCTGACCGCGCGCAGGATCCGCCAGTGGAGCAGCCCGTGAAGCCGCGCCGGAAACGCCTCGCGATCGTCGGCGCCGCGCTCGCCGCTCTGGCGGTGACCACGGCGCTGGTGCTCAATGCGTTCGAGGACAACCTGCTGTTCTTCTTCAGCCCGACCCAGGTGCATGCGAAGGAGGCGCCGCAGGACAAGCCGTTTCGCATTGGCGGCCTGGTCGAGGCCGGCAGCGTCAGGCGCCAGAGCGACGGGCTGACCGTGGCGTTCGTCGTCACCGATACGGCGAAGACGGTGCCGGTGACCTACAAGGGTATCCTCCCCGACCTGTTCCAGGAGGGCAAGGGCGTGGTCGCACGCGGGCGGCTCGATGCAGACGGCGTGTTTCGCGCCGATCAGGTGCTCGCGCGGCATGACGAGAACTACATGCCACCGGAGGCTGCCCACGCGCTGGAACAGGCGAAGAAGGCGCAGCGCTCGGTGTCGCAACCCTCCGGAGGGCCGGGCAAGTGATCGCCGAACTCGGACACTTCTGTCTGATCCTCGCGCTGGTGCTGGCGCTGATCCAGTCGGTATTCCCGCTGCTCGGGGCGCAGCGCTCGATCGCAGGCTGGACCGCGCTCGGCCGGCCGGTGGCGCAGGGCCAGGCGGTGTTCGTCACCCTCGCCTTCGCCGCGCTCGCGTGGAGCTTCATGAATCAGGACTTCTCGCTCCTGAACGTGGCGTCGAACTCGCACTCGCAACTGCCGCCGATCTACCGTTTCACCGCGACCTGGGGCTCGCACGAGGGCTCGCTGCTGCTGTGGGTGTTCATGCTCTCCGGCTGGACGGTGGCGGTCACCGTGTTCAGCCGCGGGTTGCCCGAGCCGTTCGTCGCGCGCGTGCTGGCGGTGATGGGCATGATCAGCGTGGGCTTCCTCTCCTTCATGCTGTTCACCTCCAACCCGTTCGAGCGGCTGATGCCCGCCCCGCCCGACGGCCGCGACCTGAACCCGCTGCTGCAGGACATCGGCATGGTGATGCACCCGCCGCTGCTGTACATGGGCTACGTCGGGTTCTCGGTCGCCTTCGCGTTCTCCATCGCTGCGCTGATCTCGGGTGAACTCGATTCGACCTGGGCACGCTGGTCGCGCCCGTGGACCACGGTCGCGTGGCTGTTCCTCACGCTGGGCATCGCGCTGGGCTCGGCCTGGGCCTACTACGAGCTGGGCTGGGGCGGCTGGTGGTTCTGGGATCCGGTGGAGAACGCCTCGTTCATGCCGTGGCTGGTCGGCACCGCGCTGATCCACTCGCTGGCGGTCACCGAGAAGCGTGGCGCATTCAAGAGCTGGACGGTGCTGCTCGCGATCAGCGCGTTCTCGCTGTCGCTGCTCGGTACCTTCCTCGTGCGTTCGGGCGTGCTCACCTCGGTGCACTCGTTCGCCACCGACCCCGAGCGCGGGCTGTACATCCTCGCCTTCCTCGTCATCTCGATCGGCGGATCGCTCGCGCTCTACGCGTGGCGTGCGCCCAGGGTCGGGCTGGGCGGCGGCTTCGACCTGGTGTCGCGCGAATCGGCGCTGCTGGGCAACAACGTGCTGCTCGCGGTGGCCGCCGCCTCGATCATGCTCGGCACGCTCTATCCGCTGATCGTCGATGCGCTCGGGCTGGGCAAGCTGTCGGTGGGCCCGCCGTACTTCGACGCGGTATTCCTGCCGCTGATGTCGCCGCTGATGTTCCTGATGGGCGTCGGACCGGTCGCGCGCTGGAAGCACGCGACGCTGCCCGAACTGGCGGTACGGCTGCGCTGGGCGCTGGCGGTGAGCGTGATCACCGCGCTCACCGTGCCGCTGGCGATGTCCGCCAGCACCGGCATCGGCACCTTCAGCCCGCTCGCCGCGTTCGGCGTCCTGTGCGCGGCGTGGATCGCCGCCACTGCGGTCACCTCGCTGGTGCAGCGGGTACGCGCGGGCGAGGGTCCGCCGGGCGCGCGGCTGCGCCGCCTGCAGGCGAGCTTTCTCGGCATGCTGCTCGCGCACTTCGGCGTCGCCGTGTTCGTGGTTGGCGTGACGATGGTGCGCGGCTACGAGAGCGAGCAGGACGTGCGCATGCACGTGGGCGAGACCGTCGTCTCCGGAGGCTACGTATTCCGCTTCGACGGGGTGCGCGATGTCGCCGGGCCGAACTTCCGCGCGATGCGCGGGACGATCACCGTGCTGAAGAACGGCGAGTTCGTGGAGACCCTCACGCCGGAGAAGCGCGTCTACAACGCCTCGGGCATGGTGATGACCGAAGCGTCGATCGACTCCGGCTTCACCCGCGACCTGTACGTGTCACTGGGCGAGCCGGTGAACGACGGGGCGTGGATCGTGCGCGTGTATCACAAGCCGTTCATCGACTGGATCTGGGCCGGCTGTTTCCTGATGGCTCTGGGCGGACTGCTGGCGGTGTGCGACCGGCGCTACCGGGTGCGTGTGAAGCAGCGCGAGTCCGGCACAGCGGATTCGCGCCACGGGGGCACCGGCCCCGGCATCGCACCCGGGCCGGTGTCACGGCCGGCGGCGCTCGATCCGGTACGCGTGGCGGCAGACCCGTCGTGATCCGCATGCCACGCAGGGCGCCCGCGCAGCGGGTGCGAGGCAACCGCTGATGGGGCGCTTCTGGCTGCCGCTCGCCGGCTTCGTCGTCCTCGCCGGCTTCCTCGGCTTCGGGCTCACGCTCAATCCACGCGAGGTGCCCTCGCCGCTGATCGGCAAGCCGGCGCCGCTGTTCGAACTGCCCACGCTCGGCGATCCGGCGCGCTCGTTCTCGCCGAAGGAGACCCAGGGCAAGGTGTGGCTGCTCAACGTGTGGGCATCGTGGTGCACGCCCTGTCTGGAGGAGCACCCGCTGATCGTCAGGCTCGCGAAGGACGGCGTGCCGGTGTACGGCCTCAACTACAAGGACAAGCAGGACGCGGCTACCGCGTGGCTGAAGCGCCACGGCGATCCGTACGTGCTGTCGGTGGTCGATGCGAGCGGACGCGTCGGCATCGACTACGGCGTCTACGGCACGCCGGAGACCTATCTGATCGACAGGCAGGGTGTGATCCGCTTCAAGCACGTGGGTCCGCTCAGTCCGAAGGTGGTGGAAGGCACGCTGCTG
This sequence comes from Betaproteobacteria bacterium, assembly GCA_947456915.1. Classification (GTDB taxonomy): domain Bacteria; phylum Pseudomonadota; class Gammaproteobacteria; order Burkholderiales; family CAIKXV01; genus CAIKXV01. The sequence goes on along the minus strand of CANGUQ010000411.1, from coordinate 160 downwards.
CCGCTGATTGCGAAGTTGCGCCAATCGTGAGAACGCTCGCCGCCGTGCTGTTGCTCGCGCTGGCGGGCGCGGTCGCTGCGGCGGCGCCCGCCCCGGCCCCCTCCACAGCGCCGACGGCGCGACCCGCTGCCGATGACCCGGCGCTGGAAAGGCGGCTGAT
>CANGUQ010000410.1 GCA_947456915.1 Betaproteobacteria bacterium | reverse complement strand
TACACGACGGTGGTCATCACCGCAGCGTTCAACGCGTACTTCGTGTCCGTGGTGGCACTGGACGCCCCGTGGGCGACCTTCGCGTGGACGCTCGCGCTGGCGGTCTCGTACGCCGCGGCGATGGTGCTCGGCCCGCTGCTCGGGCGCTACGCCGACCGCACCGGCAGCAAGAAGCGACTGCTGGTGGCAACCACCGTCGGCTGTGTCGGGTTCACCGCCGCGCTCGCGCTGGCGGGCGAGGGCGACGTCTGGCTTGCTGTCGTGATCGTGATCGTCTCCAACCTGTTCTTCAGTCTCGGCGAGAATCTGAGCGCTGCATTCCTGCCCGAGCTGGCACGGCCGGAGGCGCTGGGCAAGCTCTCCGGCTGGGGCTGGGCGGTGGGCTATGTCGGCGGGCTGCTCAGTCTCGGCGCAAGCCTCGCCTGGGTGTCGTACGCGCAGGCGCAGGGACAGTCGAGCAGTCAGTTCGTGCCGGTGTGCATGCTGATCACCGCAGTCATCTTCGCGCTTGCCTCGGCACCCGCATTCCTGTTCCTGCGCGAGCGAGCGCCGCTCGCCGGCATCGCACCCGACGCGCCGGGCGTGTTCGCGCAGCTTGCCGCCTCCCTGCGCGCGTTGCGCGAATACCCGGATCTGACGCGTTTCCTCGTGTGCATCGTGTTCTATCAGGCCGGGGTGCAGACGGTGGTGACGCTCGCCGCCATCTATGCCGAGCAGGCGCTGGGCTTCACCACGTCGGACACCATTCAGCTGATCCTGCTGGTAAACATCACTGCCGCTGCTGGCGCGGCCGCCTTTGGTCAGATCCAGGACCGGCTCGGCCACGTGCGCACGCTCGCGTTCACGCTGGTGGGCTGGATGATCGCCATCGGCCTCGCCTGGGCGTCCAGCGGGCCGGAGATGTTCTGGGTGGCGGCGAACGTGGTCGGGCTGTGCCTCGGCGCGAGTCAGTCGGCGGGCCGTGCGCTGGTTGGCTATTTCAGCCCGGGGCCCCGGTGCGCGGAGTTCTTCGGGCTGTGGGGCCTGGCGGTCAAGCTGTCGTCGATACTCGGTCCGGTGAGCTACGGCGTGGTCAGCTGGGCCTCGCATGGCGATCACCGCCTCGCGCTGCTGATCACGGGCGGTTTCTTCGTCGCCGGTCTGGCGGTGCTCGCCAGCGTCGATGCTGCCCGCGGGCGGGCTCTTGCTGTTGCCGGCGACAGCGCTGACGCGACAGTTCGGCAGGCCGCGCCGCGAACCTGACCTTCGGCTGTCGCAGTACACCGGATGTGTTCACCCGCTGGCGCGGCGCGCTATTCCAGCGAATTCGGTGGAATACGCTGCAACATCATGTTATTGTTGCATTGTTTACTTCCATTGAACCTGCTGCCAGCACCCGCTCGCCCGCGGGCGGTTCGTGCGACAGCCGGGACAGCCGCGTGTGGCGGTGTCAGGTCCGCCGCGGGAGACCCCAGACCATGTTTGCTTGGATGTCCAGCAAGCCGGATCACCCCCTCGCCGACCGCAAGGCCGCGCGGGAACTGCTCGCTGACATGCGCGGCGGGGATCCGGTAGTACGGCTGGACGAGGTCACGGCCTACCTGGAGTCGCTGCTCCGGGTCGAAGGGTTCAAGGTCGGTCGGCTGTACGAGATCATCGACCTGCTCGACCAGGCCGCCAAGCCGCACCAGCGCAAGATCGGCGCCGAGTACATCGGAGCCTCGCGGCTGACCCGGTTCCAGGACAACCGCCTGTGGAAGTCGGCGAGCGATTTCTGGCGCGCGCTGGGGCAGGCCTACATGTGCTGTCTGGAGCGGACCCAGACCGACGCGAAGGAGAAGCGCTCGTTTGGCGAGTTGACGCCGGTGTGCGGTGCGCGCGTGCTGCGTGCGCTGGGTGCCGAGTTCAAGTGGGTGTCCCTGCGCTACGGTCCGGTGCCGCAGTATCTCTGGGCAAACGCCGCCACCGTGTATGCGATCGCCGAGACCGCCGGTGTCGCGCAGCAGCCGATCAGAGCCTATCCGGTGTCCTACGGCGACACGTCGGTGCAGCAGGAGTACCTGCGGCTCCTGGTGCTGCAGGTGGCCTCGCCCGACGCGCTGATGCCGGCGCAGGTGGAACTCGCCGAGCGCGCAGTGGCGTGGTTCTCGCGCAGTTTCGTGATGTCCACCGAACGCAGCGAAGAGACGACGCACTATGTCGATCTGGCGACGCAGCGCCCGCCGGGACGGTTGACCCGCTCGGTGGCAGCGAGCCCGAACCGGCGCTATTTCGGCATCGCCCGGGGACGCGGCGAGATTGCCGCGCTGCTGAAGGTGGTGAAGGAGCGAGAGGTGATCCCGGACTCGGTCCGGCTGGGGCAGGCCCACTCGATCCCGCTGGTGATCCACACTCTCGAGCACCTGCTGCGCCAGCTGGGGCCGCGTCCGCCGGCGCGTGGTTCGGAGCGCGCCGCGAGCCTCGTGCGGCTGATGGTCACGCACGGCTTTCGCCAGGTGCGGGAGACGGTGCTGCGCGAGCGCAGGAACGAGCCGCTGCGCCCGATCGACATCGAGACCTGGGTCGCGATCGACGAGAGTGCCGGCGGTTATGGCGCTCGCATTCATCAGTTGCGCGGGGACTGGATCAAGCTCGGCGCGCTGGTCGGGGTGAAGGCGGAGACCAGCCGCTACTGGGGGCTGGGCGTGGTGCGCAGGCTGGTGCGCGAGGGCGAGACCGACTATCGCATCGGCCTGCAGGTGTGGACGCGGGCGGTGCTGCCGATCGAGTTGCGTCCGATCGATCCGGGTGGGCGACCCGGTGCGCAGCGCAGTGCGCTGCTGCTGTCGTTGCGGCCGGACGAGAATGGCGAGGTCGAGGTAGCGCTCGAGGTGGGCGGTTTCTCGGGCTCCGGTCGCTACGCGGTACAGATCAACGGCCAGCAGCTCATGCTGCTGCCGTCACGGCTGATCGAGGCGGGCGACGATTTCGATCTTGCGCGCTACCGGGTGCGCAAGTACGAGGTGGCGTAGCGCGGTCGACGCCCGGCCGCGGCGGGACAGCGGCTGCACGCATCGTCCCCGTCGCGGCAGACTCCGCCGCTAGGCAAGCACCCGCAGCAGCCAGTCGCGGATGTGCACGAGTTCCTGCGGATGCAGCGAGTGCTGCATCGGGTACTCCTGCCACTGCACCGGGTAGCCGAGCGACTGCAGCCGCTCGACCGAGGCGCGCGCCATCTCGATCGGAATCACCGGGTCGGCCGTGCCGTGGGCGAAGAAGATGGGCACCTGCGCATTGGCTGCGCTCGCCTCCGCGGGCAGCGCTTCGGCGAGCGGCAGATAGGTGGACAGCGCCATGATGCCGGCCAGACGCTCGCCGTGCCGCACCCCGGTGGCGAGCACGATGGCGCCGCCCTGGGAGAAGCCGGCGAGCGCGATGCGCGCCGCAGGGATGCCGCGCGCCACCTCGCGCGCGATCAGCGCCTCGATGCGTGCGACCGATGCGCGCACGCCAGCCTCGTCGGGCCGGCGCGAGCGGCCCTCGAGATCGCCGAAGGCCACGTCGTACCACGCGCGCATCACGTAGCCGTTGTTGATCGTCACTGGCTGCATCGGCGCGTGCGGAAATACGAAGCGCACCGGCACCGACGCGGGCAGCCGCAGTTCCGGCACGATCGGCTCGAAATCGTGGCCATCGGCGCCCAGTCCGTGCAGCCAGATCACCGACGCGCCCGGTACCGCTCCGGTTTCGACTTCTATCGTTTCGAGCAGTGTCGTGTCGTTCATGGCGTTGCGACCGCAGAGGTGGACAAAGTGATCGTACGGCGGTGCGGCCGGTTACTTCTTCTTCGGCCGGAACGCCTTGACGACGGCCTCGTGCGTTTCGATGTACGGGCCGCCGATCAGGTCGATGCAGTAGGGGACGGCGGCGAAGATGCCGGGCACCACCGGTCTGCCCTCGGCATCCTTCAGTCCCTCGAGAGTCTCGCGGATCGACTTCGGCTGGCCCGGCAGGTTGATGATCAGTGCGCGGCCGCGGATCACCGCGACCTGCCGCGACAGGATCGCGGTGGGAACGAAGCGCAGGCTGATCTGGCGCATCTGCTCGCCGAAGCCGGGCATTTCGCGATCGGCGACCGCAAGCGTCGCCTCCGGTGTCACGTCGCGCGGCGCCGGCCCGGTGCCGCCGGTGGTGAGTACCAGATCGCAGTGCTCGCGGTCGACCAGCTCGATCAGTGCGGCCTCGATCTGCGGCTGTTCGTCCGGAATGAGCCGCGTCACCATC
>CANGUQ010000409.1 GCA_947456915.1 Betaproteobacteria bacterium | reverse complement strand
CGTACTCGTATCCATGATGACCGGGCTGGCCGCACCCGCGGCTGTCCCGGCGACCGGCGCACCTGCCGCGGCCGGCCAGTCCTCCAGCGGTGGCGGCGCCTCTGCTTCCGCGGATCGTTCGAAGAACTGGTCGAGCGCCTCGCGCAGCAGCTCGACCCCGGTGCCGTCGAGTGCCGACAGCGACACGCTGGTCAGCCCGCCGAGTTCGTCGTGCACCAGCCGCGGCTCGATGCCAGCGCGATCGATCTTGTTGTAGACGACGATCTGAGGCACCGCGTCGGCGCCGATCTCGGCGAGCACCCGGTTCACCTCGAGCACCTGCCGGTCGCGATCGCTGCTGGCAACATCGACCACGTGCAGCAGCAGATCAGCCTGCGCGGTCTCGGTGAGCGTGGCGCGAAACGCGGCGACGAGTTCGTGCGGCAGATCGCGGATGAACCCGACGGTGTCCGACAGCACGATGTTGCGACCTGCCGGGGTGTACAGCCGCCGGCTCGTCGTGTCGAGCGTTGCGAACAGCTGGTCGGCCGCATACGTCCCGGCGTGCGTCAGGGCATTGAACAGCGTCGACTTGCCCGCGTTCGTGTACCCCACCAGCGACACCGAGCGGGCAGCGCCGCGTGCACGCGAGCGCCGCTGTGTCGCGCGCTGGCGCTCGACGCGCGCGAGCTTCTCGCGCAGCACCTTGACCCGCTTGCCGAGCAGACGGCGATCGGTCTCGAGCTGCGTCTCGCCCGGACCGCGCAGGCCGATACCGCCCTTCTGCCGCTCGAGGTGCGTCCAGCCGCGCACCAGCCGCGTGGCCAGATGATCGAGCTGGGCGAGTTCCACCTGCAGCTTGCCCTCGTGGCTGCGGGCGCGCTGGGCGAAGATGTCGAGGATCAGCGTCGTGCGGTCGATCACCCGGCACTGCAGCGCCCGCTCCAGATTGCGCTCCTGAGCCGGCGACAACGCATTGTTGAACACCACCACCGAGGCATCGAGTTCACTGCGCCTGGCACCGATCTCGGCTACCTTGCCGGAGCCCGCGTAGGTCGACGGATCAGGCCGCGTGCGCCCACCGCCGATCACGCCCGCGACTTCCAGCCGCGCCGAGGCCGCGAGCTCGCGCAGTTCGGCGAGACTCTCGTCGTAGTCGCGGTCGCTGGAGCCAAGAGCAACCAGCAGGGCGCGCGTACCCGTATCAGGACGTTCGAACATCCGTCGCTCAGGAGGCTGGAATCGGGAAGACTGCCGGGGAGACTGCCGGACGCCGGCGGCGCGCAATCCGCAGCACGCACGATGCCGTGCGGCGACGATCGGCCGCCACCTGCACGGCCGCTGGCAGCGGTGCCGGCGCTCGATGCGCGATCGGGATCAGTTGTCGCCCGGCGCTTCGTAGTGGATGTTGACCGCGCGAGCGGGCACGACCGTCGAGATCGCGTGCTTGTAGACCATCTGGGTGACGGTGTTCTTCAGCAGCACGACGTACTGGTCGAACGACTCGATCTGCCCCTGCAGCTTGATGCCGTTGACCAGATAGATCGAGACCGGAATATGCTCCTTGCGGAGGGTATTCAGGAATGGATCCTGCAGCAGCTGTCCCTTGGCGCTCACGTGCGAAACCTCGTTTATTCTTGAAAAAACACTGTACTGGATTTTTGCAGGCAAAGCCACTCGCCGGCCACCCGTTCCCCCTGTCGAACCGGTGCAGTGCCACGGCCCGCGAGCCGTGGTCACGCCGTTGTCAGCGCCCGGGCCGCCCACGCGGCTCGAACGGGTTCGCACTGGTCTTCATCTGGAGGCGCATCGGCGTGCCTTCAAGCCGGAACGCGGCGCGAAACATGTGCTCGAGATAGCGGCGATAGCTCGCCGGGATCGCGTCCAGTCCGTTGCCGTGGATCACCACGATCGGCGGATTCACGCCGCCCTGATGCGCGTAGCGCAGCTTCGGACGACTGAAGCCCGAGCGCGGCGGGCCCTGCCGCTCCACCGCCGCGAGCAGGGCTCGCGTCAGACGCGGCGTGGGCATGCGCAGCGTCGCGGCACGGAATGCAGCATCGACTGCCGGCAGCACGGCATTCAGTCCGGTACCGCGACGCGCAGACACGAACAGCGTGCGCGCGAAGTCGAGGAAGCCGAGCCGGCGCGCGATGTCGTCCTTGACCTTCGCCCGCTGGTCTGCCGGCAGACCATCCCATTTGTTCACCACCACCACCAGCGCGCGCCCGGCCTCGAGGATGTAGCCGGCGATGTGCGCGTCCTGATCGCTGACCGAATCGGTCGCATCGAGCACCAGGATCGCGACGTTGCAGCCGTCGATCGCCTTCAGCGTCTTGATCACCGAGAATTTCTCGACTGCCTCGTCGACCCGCGCACGCCGCCGCATGCCGGCAGTGTCGACCAGCGTGTAGTGCCTGCCGGCCCGCTCGAACTCGACCTCGATGCTGTCGCGCGTGGTGCCTGGCTGGTCGTAGACGAGCATCCGGTCCTCGCCCAGCAGTGCATTGGTGAGCGTCGACTTGCCCACGTTGGGCCGACCGACGATGGCGATGCGCGGCGCGGGCGCTGCGGGCGGCGTGCTGCCCTCGAGGTCGTGCTCCGCAGCTTCGGGAAACCGGGCCAGCACGGCCTCCAGCAGGTCGCCCACGCCCTCGCCGTGCGCCGAAGACACCGGCCACGGTTCGCCGATGCCCAGCGCGTGGAAGTCGGCGGCGGCGATCGCCGACTGGATGCCCTCGGCCTTGTTGACCAGCAGCCACACCGGTCGACCGGTGACCCGCAGCCGAGCGGCGATCTCGCGGTCGAGCGCGGTCAGGCCGCTGCGATAGTCCACCAGGAACAGGATCGCATCGGCCTCGTCGATCGCCAGTTCCGTCTGCCGCGCCATCTCGCGCACGATGCCGTCGCGCACCACCGGCTCGAAACCACCGGTGTCGACCACCACGTAGCGCCGCCCGCCGAAACTGCCACGGCCGTAGTGCCGATCGCGGGTGAGCCCGGGAAGATCGGCGACCAGCGCGTCGCGGCTGTGCGTGAGCCGGTTGAACAGCGTCGACTTGCCCACGTTGGGGCGGCCCACCAGCACCAGTGTCGGAGTCATCGTGCAGCCGGCGGCCCGGGCGCCGCGTCAGGCCGGTCCGATGGCGAATACGCCACCGTTGCGCGTCTGCACGAGGAAGCCGCGGTCGAACAGTCGCGGCGCGATCGAGATCGCACTGCCGTCGGTTGGCACGCGGGCGAGGAAGCTGCCATCCTCCGGATCGAGCAGATGCACCTGGCCCTGGAAGTCGCCGGTCACCAGGGCACCGGCATGCATGCGCGGCGCGCCGAGCGAGCGCAGCTGCAGCGCCGGCTGGCGCCACAGAGTCGCGCCGCTGGTGCGATCGAGCGCGTGCACCACGCTGCGATCGTCGATCACGTACACCGCGCGTGCATCGATCTCCAGACCCGCGATGCTCGAGATGTCGCGCGCCCACAGCGCCGAGCCGCGTACCGCGTCGAAGCAGGCGACGCGCCCCTGAAAGGCGGCGGCGCACACCTGGGTGCCGTCGAGCACCGGCAGACTGGTCACCTCGACCATGCGCTCGAGTTCCGTCGCTCCGCGCGGCACGGCGACCGCCGCGTCCAGTCCCACGTTGCCGGTCTTCGCATCCAGACCGATCAGCCGTCCGCTGCCGAATCCCGCGAACACCGCGCCCCGCACGAGCGTGATGCCGACGTGGGTGCGCAGCGACAGCGACGGCGAGCCGTCGCGCTGATACACCCAGCGCCGCTGGCCGCTGCCGGCATCGAGCGCCCACAGGCGTGCGTCGCCGGTGCGCGCGATCACCAGCCCGCCGTCGATCTCGGGCGCGGCCAGCACCTGGCTCGACAGCTGTGCGGTCCACAGCGGCTTGCCGTCGCGACTGAACGCCTGCAGCTCGCCGTCGGCGCCGCCCACCGCAACCAGTCCGCCCCCTGCCCCGACGCCACCGGAGGTCACCTTCAGGCCGGGCTGGCGCCACACCTGGCGGCCGGTCTGCAGATCGAATGCGCCGATGACGCCGTCGGCACCGACCGCATAGGCCTGCCCGCCGTCCACCGCCGGACTGAACACGTAGCGGCCGGCGGCGCCGACCTGCGCCTGCCACAGCACGCGCAGATTGCGGCGAGCGCGCACGGGCGCGAGTTCGGCCGGCCGCTCGCCGGTAGCGCGGCGGCTGAACAGCATGTCGTAGGTACCCCCGGCGGCACTGCTCATGGCGCTGCAGCCGGCGAGCGTG
>CANGUQ010000408.1 GCA_947456915.1 Betaproteobacteria bacterium | reverse complement strand
TCGCAATGGCGAACGGTCTGGCAGCAGGTCTGCGGTCGCGCGAGTTTGGCACGTGTGCGCCACGTCCGCTGCCTGCGCCTGCACGCGAGCGCGGAGATCGCCGATGACCGGCCGGGGAGGGTCTTCGCGCCTGGTCTCGGCGATGGCTGCGCTGCGCCCGCAGTGGCTGCTCGCTGGCGCGCTGCTGACCCTGCACGGGGCGCTGGCGTGGAACATCGACGCATGGTGGGCGCGCGCGCTCTGGCTCAGCCACTTCGGGCTGTTCCTGATCTGGCAGCCGCTGCTGCGAGCGCCGCAGCCGCTGGAGGCGCTGCCGGCAGTGGCTCTGATCAGTGCCGGCGCGGCGTTCGCGCTGGTCGCGAACTGGTGGCTTGCGGCGCTGTGGATAAGCGTGCTGTTCGCGCTGCTCGCCGGGCGCGTGCCCGGCACTGGCGAACCCGGCCAGCGCCTGGTCACGCTGCTCGCCTCGGTGTTCCTGCTGGCGTTGCTGCTGCTGTGGGTGGTGCCCCGGCTGCTGCCGGCGACCACCGTTCCGGAACTGCTGGTGGTGGTCGTGCAGTACGGCCTGCCGTTGCTCGCGTTCGCGCTCGGTCTGGTGCGCGTGGAGCCGGCGTCGCGGCCGGCGCCGGTGGTGGTCGATCTCATCTATTCGCTGCTGCTGCTGCTGCTGGTCGTGGTGCTGGTGCTGGGCAGCGTCGTGCTGCATTCGGTGTATCGAGACAGCAGCTACCTGGGCACGCTCGCGCTCGCGCTGCTGGCGATCGCCGCGCTGCTGGCGCTGTTGTCGTGGCTGTGGAATCCGCGCGGCGGTTTCGGCGGGCTGAGTCAGATCGCCTCGTCGCACCTGCTGTCGCTCGGCCTGCCGTTCGAGAACTGGATGCGCAGCCTTGCGCTGCTCGCGGAGCACCAGCGTGATCCGGAGAAGTTCGTGCAGGGAGCGATCGCGGAGCTGTCGCGTCTGCCGTGGATCGCCGGCGTGCAGTGGACGGCAGCGGAGAGCGCGGGCACGCTGGGCTCGGCGTCGCGCCACCGCATCGAGGTCGCCGCGCGCGGGCTGTCTCTCGAGCTGTTCACCCATGTCGCGCCCAGCCCGGCGCTCAACCTGCACGCGGCGCTGCTCGCGCAACTGCTCGGCGACTTCTACGACGCGAAGCGCCGCGAGCAGCGCGAGCGCAAGCACGCCTACGCCCACGCGATCCACGAGACCGGTGCCCGGCTCACCCACGACGTGAAGAACCTGCTGCAGTCGCTGCAGTCCCTCTGTGCGGCTGCCGAGAGCACCAGCGGCGATCGAGCGCTCGCGCTGCAGCAGCTGATGCGTCGGCAGTTGCCGCAGATCGTGCAGCGGCTGGAGCGTACGCTGGAGAAGCTCAATGCGCCCCAGCCCGGCACGCTCACGCGGGTCGATGCCGCGAGCTGGTGGCGTGCGTTCGCCCAGCGTGCCGCACAGGATGGCGTCGATCTGATCGGTCACGGCGAGCTCGCGCGGAAGCAGCTGCCGCTCGAACTGTTCGAGAGCGTCGCGGACAATCTGCTGCAGAACGCGCTGGTCAAGCGCCAGATCGACGCGACGGTTCGGGTGTGCGTGGAACTGTCGGCGCTCGACGGTGTGGAGCTCGTCGTCACCGACAGCGGTGCGGCGATCGACGAGCGACTGGCCGAACAGCTGCTGCACGAGCCGGTGCGGTCGAGCAACGGGCTCGGTGTAGGGCTGTACCAGAGTGCACAGATGGCGAGCCAGTGCGGTCACGAACTGGTGCTGACCCGCAATCAGCCGGGCGCGGTCCAGTTCGTTCTGCGGCCGCGGCGCTGAGCTGCGGCGACTCGGCAATGCGCCGCGGTCAGCGTGCTGCGGGCCGCAGCGCCGCCGCGGCGAAGCGTTGTGCGCCCGTCGCCGCTGCTGGCGATTGCCGTGGTGATCCGCCGCGCGATCCGGTCAGGGCAGCTGGCCGGCGGCGACCATGCGCGCGTACAGCACGTTCGGCGACAGCCAGGTCATGATGTCGTCGTACTCGCCTCCGATACCCGACCCGCGTATGCGGCTCACGAACACCCGATCGTTGTTGGCGCTGTTGGGGTTCGCATTCGCCCCTTCGTCGGCGGAGATGCCGCCGGTGGCGGCGTTGGCGCCCAGCGAGTAGATGACCGCTACCGCGTTGGCAGCCAGGGTGTTCGCACCGCCCGGACAGGCAGCGATGTTGACTGCACCGTTGCCGGCGCTGCACACGAGCAGATCGGGTGCGAGTGCGGCCATGCCTGTCGCACGCATGCCTCCGGCGGTGGTGAACGCCTGCCCGTTCGCCGTGGTCACGGCGTAGCGGATCCGGTTCTGCCCGGCACCGCCGGACCAGCCGTCGATCGCGTAGCCCTGGGCGTCCACCTGCGACAGCCCGAGGGTCACTCCCGGGACGAATCCCGTCCACGGGAAATTGCAGGCGCCGCCAGGACCAACGCTCTCCACCCCTGCGTTGTTGGGCGCAGCCGGGCACGGCAGCCGTCCGTTCGCCAGTGCGAATCCGACAAGCGCTTCGCGGATCTCCTCGATCTGGCGCTGTGTCTGACTCACGCGCGCCTGTTCGACCTGCGTGGCGAGCGGAATGAGCAGACCGCCGATGATCAGCGAGAGGATCAGCAGACCGATCGCAAGTTCGACCAGCGACACGCCGCGCTGGGCGAGGGCGCTCCGGTGCCGGGTGCGTGATCTGCCGGCTGCCGCAGCGCTCATCGCGTCGCCACCACGGTGCCGCGGTTCACCACGATCTGCGCCGGCACGGCGCCGGCAACGAGCTGCTGCACGGCGAGGAGTTCGGATCCTTCGACATAGTTCACGAGCAGCAGGCGGTCAGCCGGTGTCGCACGCTGCTGCCCGACGACCGCGACGCCGCCCATCAGCACGACGAAGCGGGCATTGTCGATCGGCGCGATGCCTGGTCCGCGCACGCTGAGCGCGCCCTGCGCGCAGAAATTGGCTGGCGGGCCGACACACTCTGGCGACACGAGATAGATGACGTTCTCGCGCCAGCGCTGCAGCTGGAACCAGTCGGTCGGCGAATTGACGTTTCCGCGCAGCAGTTGCTGCGGCCGCCCGGCGACGTAGTCGAAGCCCGGTGAGGCGTTGGCGGGCACCCGTCCGGCGAGCAGCCCGGCAAGGGGCTGGCAGCCCGCCGTCACGCCCTGATCGACGCACTGGACGTTGCCGAAGTCGCCGGCGGCAGGCAGGAAGCCGTACAGGGCGAAGTAGTCGGCGAGCGCGCGCGCGGTCTCGCTCGCCACCCGCAGCTGGACCTGCGCCATCAGCTCCTGGCGGGAGATCGCGAGGAGCCGGTCGTTGAAGGTGGCGCTCGGCGCATCAGCCAGGAACGGCGGCACGCCCGTGCCGTTGCTGCCCTCGAGAAAGTTGATGCTCTGCATCCGCGACAGCGCGTCGTTGCGGATCTGGCCCTGCAGTGGCGCGCCCGGAGCGAACAGCACGGCGACCAGATCGTTCGCCTGTCCGGCGATGGCGAGCGCGGCCGGCGTGTCCGGATTGATGAACGGTGCGGTCCCCAGCGGTTGCGCGTCCTGGAAGAGGTTCGACATCGCGAACCAGATGGTCTCGCCGCTGCCATCGGCGACCGGGGCAAGACCCAGCGTGCGCCACGGCACGCGTCCGACGAAGCCGTTCACGCAGGTGCCGCCGGCGTACTCGGTCGGCGGCACCGATCGCCCGTCGCCGTCCCAGTCCGGGCAGGGCAGTCCGCCGGGCCGGTTGATGTTGGCGACCGCGTAGGCAAGCAGCGCCTCCTTCGCCCGCACCAGCGCCTCGGTCGTGCGCTGTTCGAGTCGTGCGCGCAGTGTGTCGGCACTGAGCGAACGCACGACGAACAGCGACGCAACCAGCCCCAGGAACACCACCAGCGCGAGCAGCGCGACCCCGCGCTCGCGCGCAGGCGAGAGCGCACGGCCGCGGCGTTGCGAGACGGGGAAGAAGGCGGTGGTCATCGTCCGAAGCGGTGGCATTGCGCTGCGGCGCAGAGCGGGCATGGGCGGAACTCGACGACAGCGCGGAAAGGATGCCGCTGTGCAGCGTGTCGACGCGACGTCAATGGTAGCCCCGCAGACGCTGCGGCACGGCCAGGGTTCACGGCGCGCCGGGAGGCGCTGCGTCCGTCGCCCGACCCGACGACGGGAGATCGCGCTCGGGCGCGCGGGCGGCGTCGTCCAGTTGCCGGCCCAGTGCCCGCAGCGTGCGCTCGAGGCTGCTGTC
>CANGUQ010000407.1 GCA_947456915.1 Betaproteobacteria bacterium | reverse complement strand
GGCGTGCCGCCCTTGTCGCCGTCGCCGGCGGCCGCACGCAGCGTGAGCTGCACGCCGGCGGCAGCGAGCAGTTCGGCGAGCGGCAGATCGGCGGTGCCGTGCACGGCCTGAGCGAAGAACGCGGCGAGGTCGCGTCCGGCGAGTTCACTCGCCAGCGTCTCGATGCGACCTTCCGGCACGCCCACGCCCGGCGCGCCGTATTCGCGCCACAGTCGCCGCATCAGTTCATCGAGCGAGCACGCGCCGCCGCTGCCCGCGCGCAGCGTGAGGTCGAGCGCGAGCGCGACCAGCGAGCCCTTCGTGTAGTAGCTGACCACCGCGTTCGGCGTGTTCTCGTCCGGCCGGTAGAACTTGATCCACGCGTCGAAGCTGGACTCGGCCACCGACTGGCGCAACCGCCCCGGAGCGCGCAGCACGCGCGTCAGCGTCTCGCCGAGCAGTTGCAGGTACTCCTGCTGCGTGATCAGCCCGCAGCGCACCAGCGCGAGATCGTCGTAGTACGACGTGATGCCCTCGAACGCCCACAGCTGGCGGGTGTAGGCCTCGCGCGCGAGATCGTAGGGCAGGAACGCTTCGGGCTTGATCCGCTTGACGTTCCATGCGTGAAAGTACTCGTGGCTCGCCAGCCCGAGCAGCGAGCGGTAACGCTCGCCGACGCGGGTCGTTCCCGGGCGCGGCAGATCCTCCCGCGAGCACAGCAGACTCGTCGAGTCGCGGTGCTCCAGGCCGCCATAGCCCTCGCCGACCACCGTGATCAGGAACAGGTAGCGCGAGAACGGCGGCGGCGCGCCGAACAGGTCGATCTGCTGTGCGCACAGCCTCGCGAAGTCCGCGGCGAGCCGCGCCAGATCGCCGCGGTGGCGGCCGGTGACCGCGATCTCGTGCGGCACGCCGCGCGCCTCGAAGTGCACCAGCTCGAAGTTGCCGCACTCGACCGGATGATCGATCAGCGCATCGTAGTCCGGCGCGCAGTAGCGGCCGAATCCGTGCTCGGGCGCCCCGCCGCGCTCGAGCGTGGTCGCCACCCGCCACTGGCGGAATTCCTCGCCCGCTGGCGGCACGATGTCGACGGTGCACGCGAGGTGCTCCTGCCCCGACACCGCGAGAAACACCGCCGGACCGTTGAAGTAGGCGTGCGTTGCGTCGAAGTGCGCAGCGCGCACCGACAGGTCCCACGCGTAGACCTCGTACACCACTTCGAGCGCACCGGTGCAGGGTGCGCAGCGCCACGTGTGCTTGTCGGTCTTGGTGAGCGCCACCGGCACGCCGTCGCAGCGCGCCGCGATCGACAGCACATGGCGCGCGAACTCGCGGATCAGATAGCTGCCCGGCACCCACGCCGGCAGACACAGCGCCTGTCCGGCCGGATCCGGCGCGGCCACGCGCAGCGTCACCTCGAACCGGTGGGCGTGCGGGTCGCGCGCGACGATCGTGTAGTGCACGGTGGCCATCGGCGCGCAGTCCGTGCCGTTCGCCGCGGCGCTCATGCCAGTGCCATGGTGGCCACTTCGTACACGTCGTTCGACAGCGGCTCGCTGGCGGCGATCGTCTGCAGCTCGCCGCGCATCAGCGCCTGGCGTGCGGCGTCGTACTTGCGCCAGCGGTTCATCGCGCCGAGCAGCCGCGCGGCGATCTGCGGATTGCGCCGGTCGAGCTGCAGCACCTGCTCGCGCAGGAAGGCGTAGCCCGAACCGTCGGCGCTGTGAAAGCGCAACGGATTGCCGTGGCAGAAGGTGCCGACGAGCGCGCGGATGCGGTTCGGATTGCGCCCGTCGAAGCCCGGGTGCGTCATCAGCGCGCGCACCTGCGCGAGCGCATCGGGTGCCTCCGAGCGCGCCTGCAGCGCGAACCACTTGTCGATGACCAGCGGCTCGTGCTGCCACTGGGCGTAGAAGGCGGCGAGCGCGCGCGCACGCGCCGGTCCGGGCGCCTCGACGATGCAGCCCAGCGCCGCGATCTGGTCGGTCATGTTGTTCGCCGATTCGAACTGCTCGACGGCGATGGCGATCGCGTCCGGCTCGGGCAGGCGGCTCAGGTAGGCGAGGCAGGTGTTCTTCAGCGCGCGCTGGCCGATCGACTGCGCGTCGTTCCGGTACGGACCCGGCGCGCGATTGGCCGCATACACCTCGCCCAGCAGGGCGCGGTGCGCGCGCGCGAGCTGCAGCACGACTGCTTCGCGGGCCGCGTGCAGACCCTCGACGTCGATCACCGGCATCTGTTCGCCGAGGAAGGTGTAGTCGGGCAGACCCAGGGCGAGCGCCTGAAAGCGCCGATCCAGCCGGCTGTCGGCAAGCGTGCGTCCGAACGCCTCGACGAACGCAGCCGGCAGCTCGATCGGCCGGCCCGCGCGGAAGGCTTCGACCGCGGCGAGGATGATGCGCGTGGCCAGCCGCTGCCCCGCTTCCCAGCGGTTGAACGGGTCGTCGTCGTTCCCCATCAGGAACGACAGTTCCTCGTCGCTGTAGTCGATGACCAGCCTGACCGGCGCGGAGAAGCCGCGCAGCAGCGAGGGCACGGCCCCCGGCGCGACCTGTTCGAACTCGAAGCGCTGCTCGGCTGCAGTGAGCGACAGGACGGTCTCCAGTCCGTGATCGACGCCGCCGATGCGCAGCCGCTGCGGCTGCCCGTCGCGTCCGATCAGCGCCGTGCGCACCGGCACGTGCAGCGGCAGCTTGTCCGGCTGCCCGGGCGTGGGCGCGGTGCGCTGGGTCAGCGTCAGCGCTAGCCGGCCACTGGCTGCGTCGAAGCTGCGGGCGACGGTGAGCTCGGGGGTGCCCGCCTGCGAGTACCAGCGGCGAAACAGCGTCAGATCGATGCCCGAGGCGTCCTGCATCGCCTGCGCGAAGTCGTCGCAGGTCACGGCCTGCCCGTCGTGCCGCACGAAGTACAGATCCATGCCGGCGCGGAACTTCTCCGCGCCGAGCAGCGTGTGCATCATGCGGATGACTTCGGCGCCCTTCTCGTACACGGTCGCCGTGTAGAAGTTGCTGATCTCGATGTACGAGTCGGGGCGCACCGGGTGGGCGAGCGGCCCGGCGTCCTGTGGAAACTGCTGGCTGCGCAGCGTGCGCACGTCGTTCACCCGCTTCACCGCGCGCGAGGTCATGTCGGCGGTGAACTGCTGGTCGCGGAACACCGTGAGACCTTCCTTCAGCGACAGCTGGAACCAGTCGCGGCAGGTCACGCGGTTGCCGGTCCAGTTGTGGAAGTACTCGTGCGCGATCACCGCCTCGATCGCCTCGTAGTCCGCGTCGGTCGCCGTCTCCGGCCGGGCCAGAACGTACTTCGAGTTGAACACGTTCAGACCCTTGTTCTCCATCGCGCCCATGTTGAAGTCGTCGGCGCTGAAGATGATGTAGGCGTCAAGATCGTACTCTCGGCCGAATGTCTCCTCGTCCCAGCGCATGGCGCGCTGCATCGAGGCGAGCGCGTGCGCGCACTTGTCGATGTTGTGCTGCTCGACCCAGACCTCGAGCGCGACCTCGCGTCCCGACATCGTGCGGAAGGTGTCGCGCGCGCACACCAGATTGCCCGCCACCAGCGCGAACAGATACGACGGCTTGGGCCACGGATCGACCCACTTCGCCCAGTGGCGACCATCGCCGGTCTCGCCGCCGCCGGCGCGATTGCCGTTGGACAGCAGGACCGGATAGCGGACACGATCGGCGATGATCGTCGTCGTGTAGCACGCCATCACGTCCGGGCGGTCAAGGAAGTACGTGATCCTGCGAAAGCCGTGCGCTTCGCACTGCGTGCAGAAGTTGCCGCTCGACTTGTACAGCCCCTCCAGCGCGGTGTTGCGCTCGGGATGGATGAGGGTCTCGACCTCGAGCGAGAACTGCTGCGGCACACGCGCGATGGTGAGCCCTTCGGCATCGATCGCATATTCGTCGGGCGCGAGCGCACGGCCATCGACGACCAGCGACACCAGTTCCAGCCCGCTGCCATCCAGCCGCAGCGGCGGCGGCACGGCCGCGTGCTCGACGGCTGCGATCACCACCGAGCGCGCGATCACCCGCGCGTGGTCCTCGTGCAGATCGAACGTGAGGTCGACGCGGTCGACCCGCCACGGCGGCGGCGCGTAATCGGCCAGACGGGTGGTCGACGGTGCGGCGGGGCTCTGCGCAGACAGCTGCATGGGTGGTCCCGGAGGAAAAACCGCAGTGTATCGAACGCTGGCGGAATCCCCGCGGGCGCAGCGCCTGCCGCAGCGCCCGCCGCCGAACGGCGCGCCGCGGTGTCATCCCGCTCC
>CANGUQ010000406.1 GCA_947456915.1 Betaproteobacteria bacterium | reverse complement strand
TTGATTGAGTTTGTCACGACTAATCGTGCAGGGCACTTATCGTTCGCGCTCGTGAAACAGGAAGACATGAACGGAGCTGCACTCCCATCGCAATCGCTCAGTCGCCACTTCGGTCTTACCTGCCGTCGATGCCGCGGTCGTTGCTGCTCTGACTTGACTCTGGCTATTGACAAGCGCGCGAATGCTTGGTGACGCGATTCTATGCCACATCCAAAATAAAACACAACAGTAACGAAGCGAAACTTCGCCCCGTTGTCGCGCCGGATGCGCTGGCGATACAGGTACGTCGTGTTCGGCGATGGTCATCCCGGTCATCGATCGAGAGGAAGCGACGATGCAACGACGTTCCCACGACGCTGCTGCGACTGCAGCAGCCTACGGCAGGAGCGATTCGCCTTCGAACAACTGCTCGATGCGCTCGCGTGCCCGCACCTCGTGCAGGCTCGCGCCATCGACCATCACCTCGGCTGCGCGAGGACGCGTGTTGTAGTTCGAACTCATGCTCATGCCGTAGGCTCCTGCCGAGGCTATCGCCAGGAGATCGCCCTCCGCCAGCACGAGCGATCGGTTGCGGGCGAGCCAGTCGCCGCTCTCGCAGACCGGGCCGACCACGTCGTACCAGCAGGCATCGCCAGTTCGCGGCACCACGGGCAGCACCTCGTGGTATGCCTCGTAGAGCGCGGGGCGCATCAGGTCGTTCATGGCCGCATCGACGATCGCGAAGTTCTTCACCGGGCCCGGCTTCAGGTATTCGACGCGCGTGAGCAGCAGCCCGGCGTTGCCGACCATCAGTCGCCCCGGTTCGAACACCAGTCGCTGGGGGCGGTTGCCGAACACGCGGGCGATCGTGGCTGCGTACTCGGCGACCGACGGCGGGCATTCTTCGCTGTAGCGGATGCCCAGTCCACCGCCGAGGTCCACGTGCTCGAGCACGATTCCTTCCGCGGCAAGCTGGTCGACGAGTTCAAGGATCCGCTCGAGGGCGTCCGCATAGGGCGCGATCTCGGTGATCTGGGAACCGATGTGGCAGTCGATGCCGGTGATGCGCAGGTGGTTGCAGCCGCGCGCAGCCCGGTACAGCGCCAGCGCGTCGTTGTGGTTCACGCCGAACTTGTTCTCGTTGAGCCCGGTGGTGATGTACGGATGGGTGTTCGGGTTGACGTCCGGGTTGACCCGGATGCTCACCGGCGCCACGCGGCCGCATTCGCCGGCGACCCGTTCCAGGCGGTGCAGTTCAGGGATGGATTCGACGTTGAAACAGAGGATGCCCGCTTCCAGTGCAACCCTCAGTTCCTCGGCACTCTTGCCGACACCTGAGAACACCACTCGCGCCGGGTCTCCGCCGGCGGCAACCACGCGGGCGAGTTCGCCGGCCGACACGATGTCGAAGCCGCTGCCCAGTCGGGCGAACAGGTTGAGGATGGCCAGGTTCGGATTCGCCTTCACCGCGTAGCAGACGAGCGGTGCCTGCGTCCCGGCAGCCAGCGCGGTCGAGAATGCAGATTCGAACGCACGGTACGCGCCCGTCAACGCAGCCCGCGAGTAGACGTAGGTGGGCGTGCCGAACCGCTCGGCCACCGCCTGCAGGGGTACATCCTCGACCTGCAGCGCACCGCCGCGAAGGTGGAACATCGCATCCATCATGTTGCTCCGGTCAGCTTGGCTGTTCAGGAAGCCGGCTTGGGCGGGGGGGCCTTCTTCGGCAACTGCAGCGGGGTCTTGAAGCCGCAGCCGCCAACCTGGACGGTGACGAAGGCTGCCATCACGGCGATCGCCCCGGCAGCCAGCGTGCGTGCCCACGGCCGTCCGGTGCGCGGTGACGCACACGCGGGGTTCCGTGTACCGCGTTGCTGCCCGGCGGGGCCCCGCAACAGCGCGGACGGTGCGGGTGTGCGCGGGTTCTGCATCGGCTCGGCGATCATGAAAATCATGTTAGCACGCAGCCCGGCGCTGCCTGCCTCTCCGGTGTTCGGCCCGGCAGGCGCAGTGCGGCAGCCGGGCGGGTTCACAGCGCGGCCAGCCTTCGCTGCCATTCGGTGAGCTCGCGCCGTGCCTCTCGATGCTCCCTGTAGCCGCGCTCGACGACCGCCCAGAAGCGCGCGGAATGGTTCGCCTCGACGAGGTGCGCGAGCTCGTGCACCACCACGTAGTCGACCAGGTGTGCCGGACCCTGCATCAGGCGCCAGTTCACTCGAACCAGGCCCGCTGGCGTGCAGCTGCCCCAGAGCGTGCGCGCGTTCGTGAGTCTGATCGGCGGCGCATCGACGCCGACCATCGGCGCGAAGTGTCGTGCGCGTTCCTCGAAATGCGGAAGGGCGGCCGACTGGACCCAGGCGCGCAACGCCGCGCGCACTGCGCCCGGATCGGCCGGGTCGGGCACGCGGACGCCGATCCGCCCGTCCTCGGGCCTCACCGACGGCGCAGCGGCGGCGCCGACGTCGATCGGCAGTGAAGCGCCCTGCCACAGCACCCGCTGCAGCGTGGTCAGCTCGAGGTGCGGCCTCGCGTTGTCCCGCCAGCGCGGAAAGTGACGGCGCAGCCATGGATGGCTGTGCTGCAGGAAGGTCTCGATCGCGCGCGCCGACATGCGCATCGGCACCGCCAGGACGAGGCCGCGATCCGACAGGCTCAGCATCGCGCGCGTACGGCGCAGGCTGCGCCGCATCACGTATTCGACCGGTTGTCCGTCGAGCTCGATCAGGCCGATCTGGTCGGTGTCCAGGTGCGTGCCGCGCGCGGCCATCATCCGCCGGCGGACGTCGCCCGTGGCGGGCGCAGGGTGCTGCGGGGCGATGCGGGGGTGGTGCGGGATACTCAACGGCTTCTTGCCTTTCCGTTCAATTGCAGCATCGCGTCTTCGATGCGCTGCTCGACCAGCCTGCTCAATGCTTCCGCCTTCATGCCGGCGGGATCGATCGGATCGAGGATCATCACCTCGATCGTTCCAGGGTGCTTGATGAACCCGTTGCGCGGCCACAGCTCCCCGGAGTTCACCGCCACCGGGACCACCGGTGCACCGGCGTGTGCCGCCAGCCACGGGCCGCCGATCTGCCAGGTGCCTCGCGTGCCCGGGTCCACCCGGCTGCCTTCGGGAAACACGACCACCCAGAAACCCTGCGCGAGGCGCGCGCGCCCCTGCTCCAGCGTCTGCTTCAGCGCACGGATGCGCTGGCTGCGGTCGATCGCGATCGGCGACAGCATGCCGATGCCCCAGCCGACGAAGGGAACCCAGAGCAGCGATCGCTTGAGCACCCAGACCTGCGGCGGGAAGATCGCCTGGAAAGCGAGGGTCTCCCAGGCCGACTGGTGCTTGGACAGGATGATCGACGGCACCGCGGGCAGCCGCTCCGTTCCGGTCACCTTCCAGCGCACGCCGCAGATGATGCGGGCGAGCAAGACGATGGCCACCGACCAGGTCGAGATGATCCGGTAGCGCGTCATCGGCGGCAGGAAGAAGATCGCCAGCGCGAGGAACGCATAGGGCGGCGTGATCAACGCCGCCGCCAGTGCGAACACGATCGAACGCAGCAGGTTCAGCACCTGGCCAGGCCTTCGCATGCCGGCAACGTCATTCGCAGATCGCCGTCACCGCATCGGCGAGGTTGGCGAACACCGGGGTGCCCTCCGGCAGGCCGCCCGCGCGCCGGGTCTGCTGGCCCTTGCCGGTCAGCACCAGCATGGGCGCCGCACCGGCGGTCGCCGCCGCCTGCAGGTCGCGCAGCGAGTCGCCCACCGATGGCACGCCGCCGAGTGGCAGTCCGAAGCGGCGGCCGATCTCTTCGAACAGGCCGGCGCGCGGCTTGCGGCAGCCGCAGTTCGCATCGGCAGCATGCGGGCAATAGAAGACCGCGGCGACATGGCCGCCGGCCTGCGCCAGCCTGCGGTGCATCTTGTCGTGGATCGCGTTCAGGGTCGCCATGTCGAGCAGCCCTCGCCCGACGCCGGACTGGTTGGTGGCAACCACCACCTGGAACCCGGCCTGGTTCAGGCGCGCGATCGCCTCCAGGCTGCCCGGGATCGGCTTCCATTCGTCCGGCGACTTGATGAACTGGTCGCTGTCATGGTTGATCACGCCGTCGCGATCGAGGATCACCAGCTTCATGCCCGGACGCTCACGCCGCCAGCCTGGAGATGTCGGCCACCTGGTTCAGCGATCGCTCCAGCGACTGCAGCAGGGCGATCCGGTTGGCGCGCACCGCTGCGTCGTCGGTCATCACCATCACCTCGTCGAAGAAGCGGTCCACCGCCGTGCGCACCGAGGC
>CANGUQ010000405.1 GCA_947456915.1 Betaproteobacteria bacterium | reverse complement strand
TGCGGTGCAGATCGTGATCGACGCCACCGGCAGTCCTGCGGCCGGCATCGCCCACGTGCTCGCGTGCTGCCGCCACGGCAAGCACGTGGTGATGGTCAACGTCGAGGCCGATGCGCTCGCCGGCCCGCTGCTCGCGCAGCGCGCGCGCGAGGCCGGCATCGTCTACTCGCTCGCCTACGGCGATCAGCCGGCGCTCATCTGCGAGCAGGTCGACTGGGCGCGCGCCTGCGGCTTCGAGGTGATTGCCGCCGGCAAGGGCACCAAGTACCTGCCCGCCTATCACGGCGCCACGCCCGACACCGTGTGGGGACACTACGGCTTCACGCCGGCACAGGTTGCCGCCGGTGACTTCAACGCGCAGATGTTCAATTCGTTTCTCGACGGCACCAAGTCGGCGATCGAGATGGCGGCGGTGGCCAACGCGACCGGTCTCACGCCCGCGCCCGAGGGGCTGGCATTTCCGCCGTGCGGCGTCGACGATCTGGCGCACGTGCTGCGCCCGGCCGCCGTGGGCGGGCAGCTGCACCACGCCGGCCAGGTCGAGGTGGTGTCCAGCCTCGAGCGCGACGGGCGAGCGGTGTTTCGCGATCTGCGCTGGGGGGTGTACGTGACGTTTCGCGCCGACAGCGACTACGTGCGCCGCTGCTTTGCCGAGTACGGACTGATCACCGATGCGAGCGGCGACTTCAGCGCGATGTACAAGCCCTGCCACCTGATCGGGCTGGAGCTGGGCGTGAGCGTGGCGAGCGTCGGCCTGCGCGGCGAACCCACCGGCGCGCCGACCGGCTTTCGCGGTGACGCGATCGCGGTCGCCAAGCGCGACCTGCGCGAAGGCGAATCGCTCGACGGCGAAGGCGGCTACACCGTGTGGGGCCGGCTCGCGCCCGCTGCCGAGTCGCTCGCGCTCGGCGCCCTGCCGATCGGGCTCGCGCATCGGCGCAAGCTCGTGCGGGCGGTTGCAGCCGGTGCGCCGGTGCGCTGGGCCGACGTCGAGGTCGATCCGGGCGATGCAGCCGCAGGGCTGCGCCGCGAGATGGAGCGCAGCTTCGCGCCAGCCGTGCAGGAACGCAGTCGGCAAACGTGAGAGACTGCCCCGGGTCATCTGCGCCTCGCGCGCGGCGAGCGTGCCGTGCCCGCTCGCCGCGCCGATCGCCCTGAACCCCGTCTGCCGGAGCGACCGCCATGCCTGCCTACGACCCGAACGCCGTTCACGATGTCGAGATCCGCGACATCGACTTCCGGCGCACGCCCACCCGCATGCTGCAGATGCGCATCTACCAGCCGCGCCCCACTGCCGCGCGCCCGGGTCCGTTCCCGCCGGTGCTGCATCTGCACGGGGGCGCGTGGAACAACAAGGACCGGCTGCACAACCCGCTGATGGCGGGCTCACTGGCCGCGAGCGGACTGCTGGTCGTGGCCCCGGATCTCACGCGGGCACCCGAGGCCCCGTATCCGGCGAACGTGCAGGACGCGCACCTCGCACTGCGCTGGCTCAAGGCCAACGCCGCGTCGCTCAATGCCGACGCGGCGCAACTGGGTATCGTCGGCAGCTCCAGCGGCGGTCACATCGCGCAACTGATCGGCATGCAGCCGGACAAGGCGATCTACGGCGAGCTGCCGCTCGCCCAGGCGCCGACGGTGGACGCGAGCGGTATCCGCTACATCGCCACGCGCTCGCCGATCAGCGATCCGTTCGTGCGCTTCGAAACCGCGCGCAAGCGCGACTGGGCCGAGATGATGGAGAACAGCCACCGCTACTTCGTGCCCTGGTCGCTGGTGCACGAGGCCAACCCGCAGGAGATCCTCGATCGCAGCGAGCCGGTGCTGCTGCCGCCGATGCTGATCATGCAGGGCGAACTCGATCACAACGTGCTGCCGGCGCTGCAGCAGCGCTTTGCGGCGTCGTACCGCGCCGCCGGCGGCGACTGCCAGCTCGAGCTGTTCGCCGGCTGTGATCACGCCTGGGTCGACGACCCCGGGCCGGACACCGATCGCGCGATCGCGATGGTGAAGGCGTTCATCGCGCGCGCGCTGGGCTGAGGCCGCGCGGGCGGACAACGCGATCGGGCAACGCGGGCGGACGCGCGGTCGGATCACGCGCTCGGATCACGCGCTCGGATCACGCGGTCGGACGCGCGGTCGGACGCGCGGACAGGCAACGCGCTCACACAACGCGGTCGGGCCACGCAGGCGGACGCGCGGGCGGACAACGCGGTTGCACAACGCGGGCGGACAACGCGCTCCGAGAACGCGCTCCGAGAACGCGCTCCGAGAACGTGCTCCGAGAACGTGCTCCGAGAACGCGGTCGGATAACGCAGTCGGATCACGCTGTCGGATCAAGCGGGCGAACAAAGCGGTCGGACCAAGCGGGCGGACAACGCGGTCAGATAACGCGGTCAGATAACGCGGTCGGACGCGCCTTGCCGCGCCCGCGCCCGCGCCGTCCGCCGTCTCACTCGATCTTCACCGCACGCGCAAGCGGCCCCCAGCGCTCGATGTCGCTGCGTGTCTGGGCGGCGAACGCCTCCGGCGTGGACAGCACGGGATCGACACCGAAGTTCGCCAGTTCGGCGCGACCGGCATCGCTGGCGAACGACCGCGCGAGCTCGCGCTGCACGCGCTCGACCAGCGGACGGGGAAGCCCCGCCGGGGCGACGATGCCGTACCAGAACACCGGGTCGAAGCCCTTCAGCCCGGCGTCGATCAGCGTGCCCACACCCGGCAGCACCGCCAGCGGCCGACTCACCGCCAGCGCACGCAGCTTGCCCGCCTTCACCAGCGCGAGCGAAGAGCCCGGATTGTCGAAGAACAGTGCCACACGGTCGGCCATCAGGTCGGGATAGACCGGGGCTGCGCCCTTGTACGGCACGTGCGTCATCTGCACCTTCAGTTCGCCGAGCATCGCCTCGGTGATCAGGTGCCCGAGCGTTCCGGCACCGGCGCTGGCATAGGCGAGCCTGCCGGTGTTCGCCCGCAGGTGTTCGATCGCCTCGCGCATCGTCTTCGCCGGGAAGCTCGCTGGCGCGAGCAGCACGTAGGGCGTGGTGCCGATCAGCGTGACGTGGGTGAAGTCCTTCTGCGGATCGAACGCAGGCCTCGCCTGCAGCAGCGGCGCCACCGCGTGCGTACTGGTGGTGACCAGCCCGAACGTGTAGCCATCGGCGGTCGCGCGCGCGAGCAGTTGCCCGGCGATCGCACCGCTCGCCCCCGGCCGGTTGTCGACGATCACCGACTGCACCACCGCTTCGGACAGGCGGCTCGCGGCTGCGCGCGCCATCAGATCCGTGGTGCCGCCCGGCGGCAGGCCGACCAGCATGCGGATCGGCCGCGCCGGCCAGTCCGCGGGCTGCGCCATTGCGCTGGCGCAGATCGCGAACACCAGGGCGCCCACCAGCGAGGACGAACGAAGTCCCAGCGGCAGGATACGGAAAAAGGGGCCAGGCCCCTTTTCCGCCTTTTCCGAAAAAAAGGGGCCTGGCCCCTTTTTCGGGTGCGAACCACGCGAGGCGGCGCGAGCGGCATCGATGCGCATGCTCAACGCTCCGCCCGCGGGTACACGACGGCATCGCCGCGCTCGAACATCCACTGCATTTCCTCCTGTGTGAGGTACTCGCCCTTGTTGCCGCGCGCGGCGCACAGTGTCTCCACGATGATGTTGCGCTTGACCTCGGACACGAGCACGTTGGTGCGGTGATAGGCCTCCGACACGCTGCGCCCGAGCACGGTGAAGCCGTGGCGGCGCATGATGATGCAGTTGGTGTCCTGGATGAAGGTCCTGATCGGCGCCACGTCCTCCTCGACGTTCAGATGCGCGGCCAGATACACGGCCGGCTTCTGCATCAGATAAGAGAAGGTGAGCGAGGTCGAGCGGATCTCCTCGAAACCGGCGGCGAGAAAGGCGATCGTCTCGTCGTGGTGCAGGTGGATCACGCACTGCACGTCGGGGCGCAGACGCAGGATCTCGCGGTTCATCTGGTGACCGACGGTGGTGGCCTTGTCGCCGTGCACGATCTCGCCGTGCGGGATGTCGGTGATCACCAGATCCTCGACGCGTGCCTCCTCCAGCGACAGGCCCTGCGGCTTCACGTAGCACAGCCCGTCGGGATACTTCGGATGCGCGGCGCGGATCACCATGTTGCCGAGCGAGCTCTGCACGTAGCCGCGCTGGTTGAGCATCTGGGCGTAGCGCACGTAGGTCTCGCCCAGCGCGCGATCGAACACGACGTCCGGGTCGTGCACGAGCCGGTTCAGGCGGGTAGTGGCGGCGGTGTCCAT